>CAKQZO010000177.1 GCA_934293835.1 uncultured Lacticaseibacillus sp.
CCCGCGGGCGAGTCGCACCGTGCCGTTCTTGAGCAAGGTGACTGGCGTTGCGATGGCACAGGTGGCGACCCAAGCGATTCTGGGGATGGACCTCGCGAAGCTCGGTTACACGACCGGTATCTTGCCAGTCCGCCCAGGCGTGCACGTTAAAGCCCCGGTTTTCTCCTTCTCCAAGCTCAATGCCGTGGATTCGTTGCTCGGTCCCGAGATGAAATCAACCGGCGAGGTTATGGGCAGCGACGCAACGCTAGAGAAGGCCTTGTATAAGGCCTTCGAAGCCAGCCACACGCACTTGCCGAGCTATGGCACTGCGTTGTTCACCGTTGCCGACAACGATAAGCAAGAAGCCGTGGCTTTGGCCAAGCGTTTCCGTGAAGTCGGCTACCAAATCGTCGCAACTGCTGGTACCGCCAAGGCATTGGAGGCGGCTGGAGTCATTGTCACCACGATCTCCAAGCTCGGTGAAAGTGGCCAAGACGCGATCCTGGACGCGATTGCGGATCAGAAATTACAACTCGTGATCAACACCACCAGCGCCGATCGTGCAACCACTAGTGATGGCTATCGGATTCGCCAGGCTGCCATTATGCACGGGGTGCCGCTGATGACGAGTCTCGACACGGCTAGTGCGATCGCATCAGTCTTAGAATCACGCGCGTTCACAACCACGGCGCTTTAGCCTTCAAACGTCAGACGCTGTCTGGCGTTTTTTCGGAAGACTGACCGTGCCACTCGCAGAAAGGAAGCACTATGCAACCGATCATCGCTTTAGATTTTCCTACCGGCCAAGACGCAATTGATTTCGTAGCGGCCTTCGACACGGAGACCCCGCTATTCGTCAAGGTCGGCATGGAGTTGTTTTATGCTGAAGGGCCAAGCATTTTGCGGCGCCTACAAGCATTGCGGCCACTGAACATTTTTCTGGACTTGAAGCTACACGATATCCCGCATACCGTCGAGATGGCCGCTTATCAACTCGGCAAGCTCGGTGTGACGCTCACCACCGCCCACGCGGCCGGTGGTAGCGCGATGCTGACGGCTGCCAAGCGCGGCCTGCTGGCAGGGGCCAAAGATGCTGGCGTCTTGCCGCCACGGTTGCTCGCCATCACGCAGCTGACCTCAACTGACGAGCAGATGCTACACGATGAGCTGCAGATTCCCGGACACGTCCAAGCAAGCGTGGCGCATCTCGCAACGCTTGCTCAAGCGGCAGGTGCCGATGGTGTCGTTGCCAGCGCTCAGGAGGCGGAAGCGATTCGCCACGTTGTCGCTCCGGATTTTCTCATCATCACCCCGGGAATTCGCCCGCAGGGTAGTGCCGTCGGTGATCAGAAGCGTGTCGTGACCCCACGCGAAGCACATCGGCTTGGAAGTTCCGGCATCGTCGTCGGCCGGCCGATCACGAAGGCCGCCAACCCTTTGGGGGCCTATCATCAAATTTTGACAGAATGGAGTGCACGCAATGACTGAATTAGAAACTCAAATCGCCCAAGACCTGTTGACCATCGGTGCCGTCACACTGCGCCCGAATGATCCGTTCACCTGGGCCTCAGGCATTCACTCACCAATCTACACAGACAATCGCATCACGATCAGCTATCCAGAAGTGCGTGACCGCATCGCCGATGGCCTCGCTCAGGTCATTCACGCGCGCTTCCCGCAAGTCGAAGCGATCGGTGGAGTGGCCACCGCTGGGATTCCCCACGCCGCTTTGGTTGCCGACCGACTGCACCTGCCGATGGCTTATGTCCGTAGCAAGCCCAAAGACCACGGTCAAGGGCGCCAGGTGGAAGGCCGCTTAGTCGAAGGGGCGAAGCTAGTGTTGATCGACGATCTACTCAGCACCGGCGGGTCCGTGTTGCAGGCGGCTGCGGCCGCCAAAAAAGAAGGTCTGGATGTGATCGGCGTCGCAGCCATTTTCAGTTATCAACTCCCTGCAGCGGACACCAACTTTGCCGCGGCGAAGATTCCGTTCACGACGCTGACCAACTACTCCGCACTGGTCGAAGCCGCCAAAACCAAGGGCCAGATCGACGACGCCGAATTAGCCTTGTTGCACGCTTGGCGTAAAGATCCAGAGCACTGGCAGGCATAACCGCAAACGAAGACGCGTCGTCCATTGCAACCTGAGTTCAGGCCGCGATGGGTGACGCGCCTTTTGAATCACGCCTGCATACGATAACGAGAAGCGGTATACTCAAACCATTCATTTATGTTTCTCAATCGGGAATGGAGGATTGGTCATGCTTTTCGCACCGCTATTTGAAAATGATGTCCCATTTTCCTAGTTGCTGAAATGACTAGGCAAATGGAGGAAAATTGTGAATCATAAAAAAATTAATCGGGACCTTGTTCTTAAGCGTCGCTGCCAGTATCTGGGGCAGAATGTTTGTCGTCGTGAAGTCTGTCGTCACCGTCATTCCACCCGTTAAGTTAGTGCGGCTACGATATCTGGTCGCGACCGCTGTGCTGTTGGCCATTATACGCCTCAAAGGCGTCCATTGGCATTGGGACCGGCGTAATGGTCTTTTGCTGTTAGCGATTGGCCTGGTGGGTAATGCGCTGTCGATCACCCAAGAAACCGGCACCTGGCTGGCTTGGTGTTGGCGATGCTCGGGGTCATAGCAATCGTGGGGCTGGCCTTCAAGGGGCGGCGGGTCTTGATCGGCGCGCTGTGCCTGTTGATTGCGGCGCTGACATGGGCGTTGATGCCCGTGCTGGTGCGTCTGGTCGGTGCCAAATACGATGCCTTGCAAGTCACGTTCGTCGGCACCCTAGTTAACTCCGTGGACGTTAACGCATTGGCATACCGTCGCGCAGGTGGACTTCAGCCAGCCGCACATCTGGTTAAGCATCTTGTACTTAGGCGCGATATCGACCGCCTTGGCCTTCGTGATGTGGAATGCTGGTCTGCGGCTGATGGCTAGCAACTTGTCTGGGCTGTTCTTCTTGTTTCAACCGATTGTTGGCGCCGTGCTCGGCTGGCTGTTTCTTGGCGAGGCCTTGACCATCGGCTTTGCGGTCGGCACCGGAATGATTTTCTTGAGCATTTGGGTCGCGATACGCTTGCGCTAACCACTAAAAGGGCATATGCCCTTTTTTCGTGATTGACCCAAAACGCACCCAAATGACGGGATTTGGGGTACGATTGAGATGAGTTCTGAAACTGAGCGCAGCCAAGAAACAGGAGGTAACATATGGCAACGGTATTTACAGGTTTAATCATTATTTTAGGCGTTCTACACCTCGTGATCATGGGACTAGAGATGTTTGCCAACGCCAACATGCAGGCGCGAGCATTCAAGATGGCCAAGTCTTTCGTGGTGCAGCCAGAGGCGCAGGTGGCCTTGAAAAACATGGGCATCTATAATGGGATGCTAGGTGTGGCCCTGCTCGCCTCTCTGGCGCTTTCTGATGCGACAACGGCATTGCCGGCCCAAATGGGGCTAGCCGTCTTCGTCTTAGTGGTCGGCGTGTATGGTGGCGTGACCGTCACCAAAAAGATCTACTTGATTCAAGCGCTGCCTGCCGCGGTGACCCTAATGATTGGTTGGTTAGCCATGCGTGGCTAATTCGGTTCTTCCCATCACAAATATCCGACTTGAAGCCCGTTCGTCGGGCTCTTTTTCCCATAGAATTTGATAGGTGAACCTCTAGAGGCCCATCGTTGGTTTCGTCAATGAATATGTACTCGCTTCCCAACTGTTGTGGTTAGCATAGAGC
>CAKQZO010000178.1 GCA_934293835.1 uncultured Lacticaseibacillus sp.
CGATCACGTCGATGTTGTAATCGTCGTCGCTCATTGCTTCCACCTGCCCGAGCAAATAGCCGTTACCGACTTGCGAGAAGAAGTCGTGGTTGGAGGTCGTGGTGTTGATCCCGTTCATGATGATTGGGTTGACATCTGACGCAGCGGTCGGGAACATGCCGTCTTTGCCGAGGTTCATCAGCGCCTTGTTCGCGTTGTATTCAACGAACGTCATCACTTCTTTGGTCCAGCCGACCTGGTCGTAGCACAGGGCCGCATACTTTTCTTCGTTCGCATACAGCTTGTAGAGCAGATCGTAGGCCCAGTCGTCTTGCTTCTGCTTTTCAGCATCGGATAATTGGTTATAGGCGATCTGGTATTTGTAGCCAATGTAAGTCCCGTGGACACTCTCGTCGCGGAGAATCAGCTTGATGATCTCGGCCACGTTGTTCAGCTTATTATTGCCCAGGTAATAAAGCGGCGTGTAGAAACCGGAGTAGAAGAGGCAGGTTTCAAGGAAGACGTTGGCGACCTTCTTATGCATTGGGTCTGGATCGTTGCGGTACAAGTCGACGATCCACTGTGCCTTGTTCTGCAAGAATTCTTCCGAATCGGACCACTGGAAGATCTCGTCGATTTCGGCCTGCGTATTGAGCGTGGAAAAAATTGTCGAGTAAGATTTTGCATGGACGCTTTCCATGAACTGGATGTTGTTCAGCACCGCTTTTTCATGCGGGGTGATTGCACCCGTCGTCAGCGCGCGCATGCCATCTTGGCTTTGGACGGTGTCCAACAGCGTCAAGCCACCGAACACATGCCCAACCACCCACTGGTGCGTGCTGTCGAGTTCGCGCCAGTCGTCCATGTCGTTGGACACTGGGATCCGCGTATCCAGCCAGAACTGTTCGGTCAGTTTCTCCCATGTCGCTTTGTCGACGGCGTCAGAGACGCGGTCCCAGTTGATCGCCTGATAATTTTCCATAATGTGATGTGCTTCCTCTCTGCTTAGGTGTTAGAATGTCACTTGCGCGCTAATTTTACCACAGCTACGCACAAGCCGTTAAACGCAACATATTGCCTAGCGTTTGACCATAAACACAATATACAGTATCATAGCATTATTCTCAATTACTTACTTAAAAGGAGCGGCAGTCATGGGCCTCAAAGCGATTGATCCAGAGCAAGTCACCTATTTCAAACTCAACAATGAGATTAACATTCCAGTTAACGGCCAGATTCCACTGAACAAAGACAAAGAGGCGCTGGCCGCCTTCTTCAAGGAAAACGTCGAGCCGAACACCATGCAATTCGAGTCGCTTCAAGCGCGGCTCGATTACTTGGTCGCCAACGACTATTACGAAGCAGAATTTCTCGCCAAGTATTCGCTCGCTTTCAAGCAATCACTGACCGATTACTTGGCGGCCCAAGACTTCCACTTCCAGTCCTTCATGGCGGCTTACAAGTTCTATGCGCAGTATGCGTTGAAGACCGACGACAACGACGCTTACCTCGAGTCCTTCGAAGACCGGGTGTTCGCCAACGCGCTATTTTTCGCCGATGGTGACGAAGGCCTCGCCCAGACGCTGGCCGACGAGATGATCCACCAGCGCTACCAACCAGCGACCCCAAGTTTCCTGAACGCCGGGCGCGCCCGTCGAGGCGAACTGGTTTCGTGTTTCCTCTTACAGGTCGCCGATGACATGAACTCCATCGGCCGGGCGATCAACTCCGCCTTGGAGCTCTCCCGGATCGGTGGCGGGGTCGGCATCACCCTGTCGAACCTGCGCGAAGGTGGCGCCCCGATCAAGGGTATCGAAGGCGCCGCTTCCGGCGTTTTGCCTGTTATGAAGCTCCTGGAAGATTCCTTCTCTTACTCCAACCAGCTCGGCCAGCGGCAAGGCGCCGGCGTTGTTTACTTGAACGTCTTCCATCCGGACATCATCTCATTTTTAGGGGCTAAGAAAGAAAACGCCGACGAGAAGTATCGTCTGAAAACGCTCAGCCTGGGCGTCATCGTCCCCGACAAGTTCTATGAACTGGTGAAAAACGACGCGGACATGTACCTCTTTTCGCCATATTCCGTCGAACGCGAATACGGCCAGCCGTTCTCTTACGTCGACATCACCAAGGAATACGACAACCTCGTCGCCAACCCGAACATCATCAAGAAGAAGATCCGCGCCCGCGATCTGGAAACTGAGATCTCCAAGCTTCAACAAGAGTCCGGCTATCCATATATCATGAACGTGGACACCGCCAACAACGCCAGCCCGATCGCCGGCAAGATCATCATGTCTAACCTCTGCTCGGAGATCATGCAGGTGCAGACTCCTTCCGTCTTGAACAACCGTCAAGAATACGACGTGATGGGCACCGATGTTTCCTGCAACCTGGGAAGCACCAACATCCCGAACCTGATGAAGACCAAGGACTTCGAGAAGTCTGTCGACGCCATGGTGCGCGCACTGACTTTTGTCACCGATCACAGCGAGATCGATGTCGTGCCTTCCGTTCAAAATGGTAACGACCTCGCCCACTCCATCGGCTTGGGCGCCATGGGCCTACACACGTATTTCGCCACCCACCACATGCACTACGGCTCCCCAGAATCGCTGGACTTCACCAACCAATACTTCTTGTTATTGAACTACTACACGCTGAAGGCTTCTAACAAGATCGCCCGCGAGCGCAAGCAAGTCTTCCACAACTTCGAAGCCTCTAAGTACGCCGACGGTTCCTACTTCGACAAGTACATCGATGGCGACTGGGGGATCCACTACGACACCGTGCGCGCCCAGTTTGACGGCATCGCCATTCCGACGAAGGCCGACTGGGAACAGCTCAAGGCTGATGTCATGCAAGACGGCTTGTATCATCAAAACCGGATGGCAGTCGCGCCCAACGGTTCGATCTCGTACATCAACGACACCAGCTCCTCCTTGCACCCGATCGTCAACCGGATCGAAGACCGTCAGGAAAAGACGATCGGGACCATCTACTACCCGGCGTCCGGCCTGGCTAACGACACGCTGCCATACTATCAGAGTGCCTATGACACGAACATGTGCAAGGTGATCGACGTCTACGCTGCCGCCCAGCAGCACGTCGATCAAGGCATGTCGATGACCCTATTCATGCGCTCCACGATTCCAGAAGGCATCTACCCATGGAAGACTGGCCGCACTGACAAGATGACGACGCGCGATCTCAATATCTTACGCAACTATGCCCACGCCAAGGGCATCAAATCAATCTATTACATCCGCACCTTCACCGACGACGCAGAAGAAGTCGGTGCCAACATGTGCGAAAGCTGCTCGATCTAATCGCTCAAAACAGCCCCTTGCGAAACCTTCAGCTGAGGTTTCGCAGGGGGCTGTTTTGATTTGGTTGAATATACGGCATCTTTAGAACGATTTATTTGAAAAATTGGGCAGACTAAATATTTGCTAGCGCTTACAATCCGTGCGATAATGACATCAGGAGTTGGGAAGGGCGCTTCGACGGCCGGCTTTGTCGGACCCCTTGATCCCCCAGCACACCAGTGAGACAGTCCGCAGGCTCCTGCACCAGTCGCAGCACGCACTTCGGTGAATGTTGCGACTAGGAGTCTGGCTCTCCAATATCAGATGATACCGATATTATTGAAGGCCGGTTACCGAGCTACGGCCAATTCAGGTATGACCGG
>CAKQZO010000179.1 GCA_934293835.1 uncultured Lacticaseibacillus sp.
GTCGTGTCCGGTGGCGCAGGGTTTCTTGAGTTGAAATTCCGCTAGACTGTCGGGGGCATTAATGGGTAAACTTTGCGTGAAGCCAATTGCTTTCATGTTACTTCCTCCTCTTACTTTTAGTAAATGGTAGAACAGCAAGAGTGACTGTGCAATACTGCACTTTTTGACACTAGCGAAGGAGACGCGGATGAAAGAACGCAAAACTTATGATTGTGAAGAAGGCTGTCCGGTCGAGAGCACTATTCAATTCATCGCCGGCAAATGGAAATCGGTGATCTTGTATCATCTGCTCACGAACACGACGCAGCGCTTCGGTGAATTGAACGCGAAAATCCCGGGGTGTACGCCACGGATGTTGGCTCGACAGTTAGCAGAATTAGAGCAAGACCAGTTCATTCATAAACACGTCTACTCGGTGTCACCAGCGGTCACTGACTATTCGGTGAC
Source organism: uncultured Lacticaseibacillus sp. (assembly GCA_934293835.1). Taxonomy (GTDB): domain Bacteria; phylum Bacillota; class Bacilli; order Lactobacillales; family Lactobacillaceae; genus Lacticaseibacillus. Next base: position 448 of record CAKQZO010000179.1, read on the forward strand.
TGCTTTCGGGCGGACGCTTGAGCCCGTGATCATGGCAATGGCGGACTGGGGCAGCGCGTTCAATGAGGCTGTGGGGTAGTAACGGATTCGGTGGGGCCTCAGTCTTGGCCATGATCGATCAGTTGTGGCAAGTCGGCCAGAAACTGTTGGCGCACGACCTCCGTGGTGAGGTTGACCTTTCCGAAGTGAATCCAGTGAGTGACTTGCGGCGAGATGCCGATATCGGCGAAAACGCGATTGATCAGATTGCCTTGGATCGGGTCACCGGATTCTTGGCGGAGGTAATCCTTGGTGAGCGTCGCAGTTGTGATCACCGTCGCGTGCTTGATATAGGTCAACAGTCCCCGCCATTCGGGGGGTTCGGTGTAGGCGAAGTTCAACAGCATCACCTTGTCGAAGAACCCCTTAAGTTCGGCGGGTAGACCGTGCCACCAGATCGGGGTGATGAAGATCAGCTCGTCTGAAGCGGCAATCATGGCCTGGTAATGCTTGACCAAGGCATAAGGCGTCTGACCGGTGCTGAACATGCGCAACTCTTCGCCGGAGTAGCGCGGCTCGAAGCCGTCTTCGTACAGGTCGATGACCTGATACGGCTCGTGTTTGGCCGTATAAGAATCGATCAGGCGGGTGAGAATCGCGTGGTTGAAGCTGCCAGTATACGGATGGGTGTAGATAATTGTTTTCATAACATAACCTCCTCGATGAATTCAGTGTATGATGAACATAACGACTGAACAAGTACGCAAAACAAAGTGCGGTACTCACCCAAAGGAGAGTGTCATGGCAGACATCGACTACATCAAAGAGAATCGCTTGGAAGACACCGGGTTCGCTTATACCCTCAAGCTGATCGGCGGCAAATACAAGTTACAGGTCCTGTACGCGTTGGTCTTGAACCATGCGCCGATCCGCTATAACGCGTTGAAGCGGCTGTTGGTGCCGATCTCGTTCAAGACGCTGACCAACACCTTGCGGGAATTAGAAGCAGATGGCTTGATTGTGCGCAAGGCCTATCCGCAGGTGCCGCCCAAGGTCGAATACCGGCTGACGCAGCGCGGCGAGTCGTTGGTGCCGGTGATGGATATGATCTGCACCTGGGGTGAAACCCAGATCGGTGGAGACAACTGTGGGGCTGCGTCAGTAGTAGAACAGCCGGAATGATCGGCAGGAAGCATCGTTGCGCTTCTCTCAAAAAAATCGGCGCGTCAACGAAAGAAAGCTCGTTGGCGCGCCGATTCGCTATCCGCACGTTTGAATTTTAGACCGACGATTAACGCATCATCAGGCGGAATTTCAAGTCATCGAACTCAGTGAAGCCAGCCGATCTGGTAAAGTTGCAGCAACGAGAAGACGACCAAGATGACGAAGCATGCCGCAATCAGGCGCCATTCGCCGAAGGTCGTCAGCGGCATGTCCTTGAGCCCGTCTCGTCGGCGTCGTGAACGGCTGATCCGGTCGCAGATGAAGGCGATCACGAGCAACAACAAGGGCTCTAGCAACAGGCCGGTGCGACTGCTCCAGCTGTCGGCGCCGCCCGAACCTTTGAAGTGCATGACGACCTGGCTTGGCGCGACCGCGATAAGAATCCCGGTCAAGCCGAAAGAAACAACGACCATGCCCCAGTTCAATAACCGATACTTTTTCATCGCGCGCCTCCTGTGTATCACGATCAGTATAGGCGCGTGGGGACCAAGTTACAACTCGAACAAAACTCGATTGCACGTGGCCGGCTGTGATTAAAAGTGTTAGATATATCGCTCAATAATATATTTTATAACCCAAAATGCTGCTTATTATCCTAATGGGGCATGCTATAATCACCTTGTTGACTGACACCCTTTACGGAGGATTATTTTGAAAGCGACTAAACTTGTGACGTTTTGCGCCTTGCCGCTCATCGGGGTGGGGCTCTTCGCCGGCATCGTGACCCATCATGCCCACGCAGCCACCCACCAGCCAGGCGGCCAATCGATCATCTATGATAAGAACGGCCACCGCCTGGCGACGATAGAAACAGATGATACCGCGGCGAATCAGGCACTAATCGTGACTGATCGCGCCGGCCACACTGTCAAGCCGGTGCCGCTGTCGGCAAGGCAGGCGCAGGCCAGCGGTCAACCGCAAACCGTCAAGTATCTGGCTGCGGCGCAATCTTACCGCTCGAAGCCCTTTTCTGGTGTGGGCATGCACTACGGCGAGCATCAGTTTGCGCCGCGGGGCACCCAGTGGTTGACGATCACCGTCAAAACCGGGACGTTCACCTTGCATCAGGCCACCGATGCCAGCAACGCGATGATGCTCACACCAAGTGGCAGTCCCTACAAGGCCCGAGTGTTGCACGGCACCATCTTCTTTGGTGCGCACAATCCGACCGCCGGCGCGACGTATGTCGTGAAGGCGATGTAGAGGATAGCTGCATGTGTCTGCTATAATCAGAGGCAGACACATACGGTGGAGGATGAAGATGACCAAATATTTGCTGTTGGCGATCGTGATGGCATTGATACTGATGATTGGCGGTATCCGCAATCATCAGAAGCGCTTGGTCTGGGCGGCCGGCGCCGTACTGGCACTGATACTGGCCTTTGGTATTTGGGTCGTCTGGTGGCTGATTCCGGCGATGTGAAGCCGACTAGATCAACGAAGCCCCCTGCGAAACCTGAATCTGAGGTTTTCGCAGGGGGCTATTTTTAGCGGCGGGTGAACTTCACGACCGCTTCGCAGCGCGCGGTTTGCGGGAACATGTCGATGGATTGGATATAATCGACGTGCCAGTCGCGACTCAAGGCGACCAGGTCGCGGGCGAGCGTCGAGGGGTTACACGAGATGTAGACGAAGCGCTTGGGCTTGGCCTGATGCAAGGCGCGAATGAACTGCGCGTCGAGGCCGGCGCGCGGCGGATCGACGATCACGGCATCGGGCTTGAAGCCAGCTTGCAACCACTTGGGGAAAAGGTCCTCGGCCTTGCCGACTTCGTAGCTCGCGTTGGTGATGTGGTTGAGCTCGGCGTTAGCGTTGGCATCGGCCACGGCCGCTTCGATCACTTCCATGCCGCGCACGCGTTTGGCTTGGTCGGCCAAGGCGAGGCCGATGGTGCCGACACCGGCATAGGCATCGACGAGCGTCTCGTGTGGTTGCAAGGCCAGCGCGTCGATCGCCAGTTGATAGAGGCGCTCGGTTTGCTCGGGATTGA
>CAKQZO010000180.1 GCA_934293835.1 uncultured Lacticaseibacillus sp.
ATTTCATCCTCCCAGGCCGTCTCCGAGCAAGAATTCAATTCACAACTCATTGTACACGATTATTTCGGCTTTGTAAGCCGTTTGTGGACAAAATAATTGTCGCTTACAACAGTAAACGACAATGATTAGGACTATTATCCACAATTATGCTTCTTTGGGTTGCTGATAACCTTCCGCGATTTGGTTGAGCTTGCGTAGCCGGTGGTTGATGCCCGACTTCGAGATCGCCCCACTCGGCACCATCTCGCCGAGCTCTTTGAGTGACACGTCGGGATGCGCCACACGCAAAACCGCGACTTCCCGCAGCTTCTCCGGCAAGTTGTCCAGCCCGATATGCGTCTTCAAATAGTTGATGTTTTCGATCTGCTTTTGCGCCGCATCGACCGTCTTGTTGAGGTTGGCCGTCTCGCAATTCACCAGCCGGTTGACTGAGTTGCGCATATCACGCACGATACGTACGTCTTCGAACTTGAGCATCGCGTTGGTCGCACCGATCACCTGTAAAAAGTCGGCGATCTTCTCGGCTTCTTTGAGATACACGATGTAACCCGAACGCCGCTCGACGGTGCGCGCATTCAAGCCGAATTCCTTCATGATCGTCAAGATGTCTTGGTTGTGATCCTGATACAAAGAGTAGATCTCCAAGTGATAGCGCGATGTCTCCGGATTGTTCACCGAGCCTCCGGCCAAAAACGCCCCGCGTAAGTAAGAGCGGCGCCGTTGCGACTCTCCCATGATCTTCGGTCCGATCGCCGTTTGAATCGACAGGCCACTTTCATCGAGAATATCCAGATCCGACAAGATCTCGTTGACGCGGCTGGTCAGGCGCACGACATACTGATTGTTCTTCTTGAGTTTCATCTTCCGGCGCACGATCAAGTTGGCTTCCACTTGATAGACCTGCTTCATCAACGCGTACAAACGCCGCGCAATGGCCGGGTTTTCGGTTTGCACATTCAAGATGAACTGGTGGTTCAAGATCCCCAGACTCCCGTTCATGCGGATCAAAGCCGATAATTCTGCCTTGGCGTGCTCTGGGTGCACCTCCAATTGCGTCAATTCTTTCTTCACCAAACTGGCAAAGCTCGCCATGTGCTCACCTCTTCTTCATTGTGCCGACCTGGAAGGCCAGATTCAAAATCTCTGCTGCCACCTTGTCGCCATCGTGGAAAACGCCGTGATCGCGCAGCTTCAAGAAATCTGCGGAGATCACCCGACACCCCATCTGCCGCAAGGCTGCATAGTCAGATGCAACCGGGCTGGAGATCTCATTATACTTTTGCCGATCCAGATAATGGGCCGGCACCGGCTTGATGTTCACCAACACGGTATCGACGAACGGCTCCCCGAGATGGTCGTGCAAGACCTGGACGTGTTGGGCGTCGGTGAAGTTTTCCGTTTCACCTTTTTGCGTCATGATATTGACGATGTAGATGACCTCAGCTTTCGTCTGTTTCACCGCTTCGCCCAGATTCTTGATCATCAGGTTCGGCAAAATGCTGGTGAACAGGCTCCCGGGCCCCAAGACGACAACATCGGCATCCATGATCGCATCGATGACCTCTTGTTCGGCGACTGGCTGATGCTGGTCGTTGGGGTCGGATTCTTCGACGTGGATGCGCCGGATGGTCTTGCCTGCCGCCGAGATCTCGGCTTCGCCAGCCTGGCTGGTGCCATCGGTGAACTCTGCATGCAACGTCAGCGGCGTGTTCGAGGCCGGATAAACGTGGCCATCGACGTTCAACATCTGCGACAGCACCTGAATCGCCGGGAAAATCCCGCCTTTCATCTCGGACAACGCCGCGATGATCAGATTGCCGATCGCGTGCCCGGAAAAGAAACTGTCGCTGGAGTTGAACCGGTACTGAAAGACATCTCGTTGCACTCCCGGCATGTCTGCCAAGGCGACGAGCACGTTACGAATATCGCCAGGCGGCACGACGTTGATGTAGTTGCGGATGACGCCGCTGGAGCCACCATCATCGGCGACGGTGACCACCGCAGTCACGTCGGCATCTTGTTCGTGCAAAGCCTTGACGATCACCGGCAGGCCGGTGCCACCGCCGATCACGACCACTTTAGGGCGCCGCCCGCGGATGACGCGAATGATTTTGTTGCCGTTCGCACTCATGAGCGGTTCACCGTCGCTTTGCGCTTGTTGATGTCGCGGTGAGTGATATCAACCGGATAAGCGGTCTCGAACGCATGCCCGACCCGCTCGGCAAACGCGACGCTACGATGCTGGCCACCGGTGCAACCGATCGCGATCGTCACGGCTGTCTTCCCTTCTTTTTGATACTGCGGCATGATCTCTGCAAGCATCGCATAGAACTTCTGATAGAACGATTCGGCTTGGGGATTGTCCATCACATAGTCATACACCGGCTTCTCCAGCCCGGTTTTTTGCCGATATTCCGGCACATAATACGGATTCGGCAAGAAGCGCACATCCATGACGATGTCCGCGTCGATCGGCACGCCGTACTTGAAGCCGAACGACATGACCTCGAGGTGAAACGTCGGGTGCTCCGCCGACTTGAAGGTTACGAACAGCTTCTCGCGCAGCTGCCGCGGACTGAGGTTGGTCGTATCGATCACCACCTGGGCCCGGTTACGCAACTCCGTCAGCAGCGCACGTTCCTTTTGGATGCCATCCATCAGGCGCCCTTCCATCGCTAGCGGATGGCTGCGGCGCGTCTCTTTGTAACGCGACACCAGCTCTTCGTCAGTCGCGTCCAAAAACAGGATCTGCGACGTGACGAACGCCGTTGAATCAAGATTCGCCAACATGTCGATAATCTGATCGTAGAACGCCTGCGCGCGCAAGTCGACGACCATCGCCACCTTCGTGATTTTGCCAGATTCTTTCAAAAGCTCGCCGAACTTCGGCAACAAAGCCGGCGGCATGTTATCCACACAGAAATATCCAAGATCTTCAAAAGACTGGATGGCAACGGTCTTCCCCGCGCCAGACATCCCCGTGATGATCACCAGGTTCAAAGGTTCTTCAGCCATGCTATCCCTCCATACGCGTTCAAGACGCTGTGCTCGTTCCATCAATTATAACATGCCGGGCGTGTCATTGACATCCCACCCGCAAACCAAAATAAATCCGACCAACAATCCGGTTTTACCCGAATCGTTGGTCGGATTCTTCTGGTTGCCCTTACTACGCGCCGAACGTGTGCAGTGCCACGACCGCATCCACCTGGTCAAGGACGGCCAGCAGCTTGGATTCGGCCTGCGCATAATCTTCCATGTGGTCCCCAAACTTGGCATTGAACCCGGCGAGGCCCCCGGCAACGAAGGCGTACTCGTATTGATAAACATCGTCGTATGCCTGCGCAAACTCATGCAACAACGCGTGTTGGGCTTCCCCACTCAGCTGCAGAGCCATCTGGATCACCCGAAAGTCGGTGTACGCCAACTCGAACTGAATGGCCCACGCACGCATGAAATCGTGTTGGGCCTGAATGTGTAAGAAATGATGTTCCACCGTCCACTGCAACCGTTTGATCGAATCTGTGACATCCATCATGATTCCTCCCTCGTATAGTAAAAGTTGTATCAAGTTCAAAGTTGTTCAGTCGACTTGAGTGCTACGTGATATCCTCTAGTTGTTC
>CAKQZO010000181.1 GCA_934293835.1 uncultured Lacticaseibacillus sp.
GCCTTAAGCAGCGCCTGAATGTTCTCTTCGAACGCCCCGCGATATTGCGTGCCTGCCTCTAAATTGGCCAGGTCGATCGAATAGATCTGCTTACCGGCAATGGCCGCCGGCACCTTGTTTGCGACGATAGCCTGAGCCAGCCCTTCGACCACGGCAGTTTTACCGACGCCTGCATCGCCGACCAGAATCGGATTGTTCTTGCTGCGCCGACTCAAGACCTCCGCCGTCTCTTGAATCTCCTTGTCGCGCCCGATTACCGGGTCCAACAAGCCGTCCTTGGCTTCCTGGGTCAAGTTGCGGCCCATTGTGGTTAAGATCGACGCTTGCTTAGGCGCCTTGGTTGCCACCGGAATCGCTTGGCCTTCTGGTGCTTCCGCGTGCCCGTTGCTAACGACTTGTCGTTGCCCGTCACGATTCATCTGCGCCATCAATTGTCCGAAAAAGTCATCCATGTTGTGATCAAAGAATGGATCGTTAAAAGTTGCCATAAGCATAACCTCCTCATTTATCGGCGCTAAAAAAGCACCGCATGCTCGCAGCGGTGCTTCACATTTATGATCGGACCGCTGTGGTCTTCTTGTTTACATAATATATTATGCCACGCTTTTGGCACTCTGTCAACTAGAGTGCTAAAAGCGTGGCGAAAAAAAGCGCCGGCCACCACCGACGCTTAGCATCATCGCTCTAAGGGCAAAACTGCCACAACGCCGCGCATCAACACCGCCCCGATTGCCATCGAGATGGCCTCACCCAAGGCGATCGTCGCATAACTCGGCCAGAATGGGAGGTGATTAACGATCGCCAGTTGGCCGGCAACGGTGAACATCGACATCGTAAACAGCGTTCCCATGATCACAAACTTCAACCATCGGCGCTCAGTTTTGGCGGCCAACCAGCGACTCAACCCCAAGAAAATCAGCGTGCCGATCGTTCCAACTGGCACATCGATCAACCAGGTGGGACTAAAACAATTCGCAATGAAAACACCCAGTGTCACCGCCCAGAGATAACGTTTCTTGAACAAGGCAAGATAGTTGAGCATCTCTGAAAACCTGACCTGCACCACGCCATAGGATAGCGGGGCAAAAACCACCGTGAAGACCACATAGATTCCGGCGATGATCGCGATCTGAGTCAAGTGTTGCAATGAACTGCGTGTTGTTGTCGTTTGCATGATATTTCTCCTTTGTAACCCAACGGTTAGTGATAACTGCGACCAAAGGATCATAAGTGTCGCAGTGAGCGTATGCGCTCATTCAATTGTGAAACTACCTTTATTTCGTGAGCCAGCCGCCGTCGATTGGAACGACGGCGCCGTGAATGTAGTCTGCGGCTGAACTCGCCAAAAACAGCGTTAGTTCGGCGACTTCTTCCGGCTTGGCCCAGCGCTTGGCAGGGGTCTGCTCTGCAACCCACTGCGCCATGTGGCCATCACCGGCAAAATCCGCGGCGTTCATCGGCGTCTCAATGGCCCCCGGCGCGAGCGCATTGGCCCTGATGCCTTGCGCGGCGTAATCAAGGTCGAGCTGCTTGGTCAACCCAATCACGGCGTGCTTGGCGGCCGTATAGGCGATTCCGCCTCCTCCGCCGACCAGTCCGGCGATCGAGGACATGTTGACAAAAACGCCGTGGCTCTGCGCCAACATTCCAGGCAAAACCGCCTTAATGATCCGAAACTGACTGGTGAGATCGACCGCAAGGATGTGCTCCCAATCCGCTACACTGGTCTGCTCAACGGTGCGGTAGCCATCTAAGACGCCAGCCGTGTTGCACACGATATCCGGGGCAAACTCGGCGATGTGCGCCGCCGTCTCCGAGCTCGTCACGTCTGCCTGAAGCACTTGGACGCCAGGCACTGACATTGCCTCACGATCAACGGCCAACACGGTGGCCCCGGCGGCTTCAAAGGCAGTCGCCTGGGCCGCACCGATGCCACTGGCCGCGCCGGTCACGACGACCTTTTGGCCCGCATAATCGCTCATACCGCTTGCCAATCCGTTGCCAAAGCGTCACAGCCTGTCGGTTCCCAGACGCTATACCCTTCACCTCGCACCTTGATCAAAAAATACGGGGTCACCGGAATCCCATCATAATTCTGGTCACTGATCAGCGTGATGAACTCCTCGCCACCGCCCCAACCTTGACACACGGCCTTGGTGCCGGCTTTCAACTTCGGTAAAATTGCTTCAAATGTCATGTTATAACCTCCTTTCATGAACTCTAGCCTACCACAAAACAGGGCCGTGACAAATATCGTCACAGCCCTGCTTAGAATCTAGCTCAATAACACCGCATCGTCGTTCAGTTCTTTACCCGATTGTTCCTTGAACATCCGCAACAGATCAGGCACGGTGAGCCCTTGCTTCTGGTCTTGGCGGATATCCACCGCGATCTGACCGTGGTCGAGCATGATCAAGCGGTTGCCGTAACGCAAGGCGTCTTGCATATCATGGGTGATCATCAGCGTCGTGATCTTCTGGGCGGCCACCAGCTGTTCGGTGAGCGCCATCACGGTTGCCGACGTCGCCGGATCCAGCGCCGCGGTATGTTCATCTAACAAGAGTAACTCCGGTGCCTTAAGCGTCGCCATCAACAATGTGATCGCCTGGCGCTGGCCCCCTGACAGCAACCCGATCTCGGTAGTCAAACGATTTTCGAGCCCAAGATTCAGGCTGGCCAGCTTGGCTTGAAACAGCTTGCGATCGGACTTGCGCACGCCTGCGCTCCAGAAGTTGCGCCAGGTCCCGCGTTGCATCGCCAGACTCAGGTTCTCTTCGACCGTCAGCATCGGCGCGGTACCAGACAACGGATCCTGGAAGACGCGTGAGATCAGCTTGGCGCGCTTGGCGACCGACTGGTAGGTCACATCCTTGTTGGCGATCTTAACCTGGCCGTGCGTCACAGGCAACGACCCGGCCACCGAGTTCAACAGCGTGGACTTCCCGGCGCCGTTCCCCCCGATGATCGCAACGAAATCGCCTTCTTCAAGCGTCAAGTTGATCCCTTTTAACGCGTGGTTTTCATTGACGGTGCCTTGGGCAAAATATTGGTGTAAATCGCGTACTTCTAATGCTGGCATCGGCTAGTCCCCCATTCGTTTCTGATTGTCTCGACGCGCTTTGGCTTGCTTGAAACTTTTTTGAATCAGTGGTAGCGACAAGAAGACGACCAGCATCAACGCGTAGAACAGGCGCAAGGCGTTGGGATCGACCCCGAGCTCCAAGACCCCGGCGATGATCAGGCGGTAGATGATCGCCCCGACGATGATCGTCAACAGGCGCTGACCGAAGCTCAGGTTACGCAACAGGATCTCGGCGATGATGATCGCGGCCAAGGCGATGACCAAGGTCCCGATCCCCATGGAGATGTCGGCGTACCCGTTGGTCTGTGCCATCAGGCTCCCGGACAGCGCGATCAGGCCGTTGCTGACCATGTAGACGATGATCTTCATGCTGTCGTTGTTGATGCCATTGGCGGCAGCCATCGCCTGGTTGTCGCCCACCGCACGGGCGGCCAAGCCCATCTGGGTGTTGAAATACAACACCAACAAGACGATCACGATTGCCAAGACAATCGCTCCTACCAGGAT
>CAKQZO010000182.1 GCA_934293835.1 uncultured Lacticaseibacillus sp.
TAGTGAGGCGCAAGACCGATATCATCGTTTTGAACAAAGAAACTGGGACAAAGGTCAACCTTGTCCCAGCTCCTGTCTCTATCCAATTAAGCGTCACAAGCACGGCGCCAGTCCCGACGATGGCATCAAGGGTTAACCCTCAACACGCACAATCTTAACCTGCATCTCACCACCAGGGGTGTTGACGCTCACCTGATCGCCGACTTTTTTGCCGATCATCGCAGTCGCGATGGGAGACTCATTAGAAATCTTGCCGTTGAATGCATCTGCTTCGGCTTCGCCAACGATTTCGTAGGTCTCTTCTTCATCGTCTCCAACTTCAACGAAGGTCACCTTCTTGCCTAGTGAGACTTCGTCAGTCGCAACCGAGTTGGCATCGATAATCTGTGCATAGCGCAACTGGGTCTGAATCGTTGCGATCCGAGTTTCCAAAGAAGACTGCTCATCCTTGGCACTCTCGTATTCAGAGTTTTCGGACAAATCCCCGAAACCACGCGCAATCTTAATGCGCTCGATCACTTCCGGACGCTTAACCGTCTTGAGCATCTCGAGTTCTTGTTCTAATTTTTCTTTACCCGCCGCTGTCATTGGGTATGCTTTTTCTGCCATGTTAGTCCCTCAATTCCAAAATTTATGTGACTTCAAAATACGATGTTAAGAAGTTCAGTGCGACTTGTCAACTTTTTTAACGTTTTGCCAAGATGGCTTGAATCTTTGTGGTCAAAAGGTCGAGTGCAATCTGGTTATGGCCACCACTAGGAATAATCACATCCGCTAACATCCGGGTCGGTGCAACGAACGCAACGTGTGCTGGTCGCACCGACGACAGATACTGTGCGATCACCTCATCCAATTGACGACCACGCACCTGCGTATCACGTTGGATTCGGCGCAACACCCGCACATCGGCAGGCGTATCCACAAACAACCGGATGTCCATCAACGCCCGCAACGCCGGATCTGCCAAGACCAAGATCCCTTCGACAATAATCACCGGCTTCGGTGTTAAGGTCACCACCGTCGCCGCGCGCGTGTGCGTTGCGAAGTCGTAAACCGGCCGATCAATCGTATCACCGGCGAGCAGCTGTTGCAACTGCGTGCGCAACAACGCATTATCGAACGCCTCGGGACGATCATAGTTCAAGTGTGTACGCGCCTCAAGTGACAACTCATCATGCGCGCTATAGTAACAATCTTGCGACAATACCACCACTTCTTCGGCAAACGCCTGGCACAACGCAGAAGCCACGCTTGTTTTGCCACTTGCACTGCCGCCAGCAATCCCGATCACGACCGGCTTCATCAGTTGCTAGTACCGTTATCAGCCGCAAACTTCTGTGTGTTGGCTTCTTGTTGATAAAGGGTGGTTGCGTATAAGATTTCACCAGTCTTCAGATTGGCCACAAAGTAGAGGTATCCCTTACTCCGCTCAGACGGGCTCAAAATCGCCCGAATCGATTCTTCCGACGGTGAATTGAACGGTCCAGGCCCATAACCCGTGTGGACATACAGATTATACGGCGAATCCACGCTCGTATCCTTGTTTGTCAGGTGGGTCTTGTGGGTATTCAACGCATACATAACAGAAATATCGGATTGCAACGGCATCCCGGCATCGATCCGGTTCAGGAAAACGCCTGCAATCGCTCGGCGATCCGTCGAATTGACCCCTTCACGCTCAGCCAAGCTCGCTAACGTCAACACTTCCTGCACCGTATAGCCTTGACGCTTCACGCTGGTGTAATAGTTTTGCATGACGCTATCCGTCTTAGCCACCATCTCAGTCACTAACGCCTTCAAGCTTTCGCCATTCGTCACACTGTACGTCGCCGGGAATAGGTAGCCTTCCAGACGATAACGAACACCACTGGCCTCTTTGGCCGACTTCAGAAGTTTGGGATACTTCTTAGCCAAGCTGTTGAAGAACGCCTGATCTTTCATCAGCTTCAAGAAGTTCGCCTTCGTGAATTGGGCGTCTTTGGCATGAAGCTTGCCAACGGCCGTTGCCACTTCTTCAACAGTGACCCCTTCTTTAACCAAAACGTTCCCGGTCGCATCGCTTGCCCCACTACCACCGCGAAGCACAGAGATGATATCCGTGAGCGTCTCCGCCTTGGTCAACGAGTAGTTCCCCGCTTGAAAATTAGTGTAATTATGGAACTTCACGTAATAGTTGAACACCGTTGCGCTCTTGATCACGCCTTTATTCTCAAGCCGTTCGCCAATCATCTTAGTCGTTGCGCCAGTCGGAATCGTCACCGTCTGCGCCTGCTTATCATTGTGATCGACCGCCCCGAGTGCGTTGTGCACATAACGGTAACCCATGAATGTCACGATGATGATCATGGTGATGACGATCCCGACCACCCACGCCACAATATGATTGACCGCCTTCTTCTCCGCGGTGCGCATAGCGCGCTTCTGCGTATCTTGCTTGCTCAAACCAATGTTCCTCCTGCTGATCCATACTGCCTTCAGTATACAAAAACCTGCCGCAAAAAGCGACAGGCGATTGGTCAAGACAGCGCTTCATAACCCTATCTTACAGGTTCACTCAGCATTATCTCACTTGATTTAACCAAATCTTTTTGATTGAATGCGCCAAATTAGCGGATAGTTGCGCCTAAGGACGTTTGCAAGGCATCGACAACCTTGGCGAAGGCATCGTTGACCTCGACTTCCGTCAGCGTCTGGTCATCACGCCGATAGGTCAGCGTGTATGCCAGACTCTTCTGATTCGCGTCAATATTCTTGCCGGCATAGACATCGAACAATGTCACGTCACGCAAGAACTTGCCACCATTCTCGGTGATCATCGCCTCAACTGCGGCGTTTTCGATCGACTTACCGACCAAGACCGCAATATCACGCGTCATCGATGGGAACTTCGGGGCAGGATTAGCAGCCATCACGGTACGATCGGCTTGCATCAAGGCATCGAGGTTTAACTCAAAGACGTACGTCTGCGGCAAGCCTTCTTCGTGTTCGTAGCCTGGGTGCAGCCGACCGATCAAACCAATGGTCTCACCGTTCAAAACAAGCTTGGCACTTTGACCAGGATGCATCTGAGGATCATCTTTGAGCGCCTGATAAGCTACCGGCTCGGCGAGGCGGTAATCAGCCAACAAGTGGTCGACAATGCCCTTCACATAATAAAAATCAACGGCCTTAGCAGATTCGTGCCAGTTCTTTGCCCGAATATCGCCCGTCAACAAACCGCCAAGATATTCGTGCTCTTCTGGACGGGTGTGGCCATCCTTGCGCGGAAAGACTCGGCCTTGCTCATACAACGCCAAGTTGACCTGCTTGCGTGCAATGTTGTATTGTTCCGCATTGACCAGTCCAGCAACTAAGTTCTCTCTTAACACTGCGTGGTCTTGCGTCATTGGCCAGGCAACCTGAGTATGCGCGCTAGCTTCCAGTGCAAACTGCTGGGCCTCATCATGGTTGACCAACGAGTACGTGATGGCTTGACTTAAGCCCAATCCTTCAAGAAGCTTGCGGGTGCGTCGCAACCGCGCCTGTTTCGGCGTGAACTGGCCGATTGTCATCGTCGTTGTTGGTAAGGTTGAAGGCAAATTATC
>CAKQZO010000183.1 GCA_934293835.1 uncultured Lacticaseibacillus sp.
GCTAACTTTAATCAATTTCCCAAAAGCAAGCCCTGATTAAAGCCAGAAATAAAAATGCTTAAGAGTAATTTAACACCCGTTTATGCAAAATGCAACACTATGCACGAGATTTTGTCATCTGTAACAATTGAACCGCAACATGCACGCTTGCAGGCGGTTGCTGTAAAAGCGCTTTCCTTTTGTCTGCCGGCGCCTGCCAACTCAGCGGGGTCATCGCCACAACATCGGCAAACTGTGCGGCATCGACCGGAAAATCATACGTGATCGGTGTGCGCGTCGCCTCAGGATAGGCGGTCATGAAGCGGTCGAGCACCGGCTGATTGCTGTAAGTTCCTTTAGGCGTGCCTGCGTACAGCCCCTGCCGCAACTCCCGCAGATAATCACTATCCGGAATCACCTTAAACAACCGACCGCCTGGGCGCAACACACGATCGAACTCGGCATATGCCCCTGGCGAGAACAAATCGACGATCACGTCGAAGCTATTCGCCACGAAGGGCAACCGCGCCAAGTCGGCCACACAGAAGAAAGCGCCAGTCGCCAACGCGCCGGCCAGCTGAATCGCTGGCGCGGAGATATCAAAACCCACGGTGGCCGCACTACTGGTGGCCAAAGCGGCGGTCGGGGTACCTTCACCGCACCCAACATCGAGCACACGCTCGCTTCCGCTCAGTTGCGCGGCAATCTGGTCGACGAACGGCGCAAACAACCCCGCATCAAGTACACGCCGCCGCGCAGCTAACATCGGTGCGGTATATTCCGTCTTGACCGGCGCGTTCAAGAAGTTCACCGTGCCTTTTTTCGCCAAGTCGAAGCGATGCTGCTGCGGGCAAACCAGGCTGTGCCCTTCCGGCACCATCACTTGCTGGCACACCGGACATGAAAACAGCGCACCTTGTGCGACGAGCCAAGCCGCCTTTTGATCGATTTTTTTCAAAATATCCGCTCCTGACGTGCTACCCGAGCCTTTTTCGGGTACTATTAAGGCAAACATTCGTACCCACTGGAGGCCACCATGCTCGCAATCTATAAGTTCGATGATACCGTCGGCAAGCTGAAGACGCAAACTAAAATCACGCCGGGCGTGTGGATCAATGCAGTTGATCCAACCCCAGAAGAACGTGCGCTGCTGCTGCAAAAAACGGCTGTTCCAGAGGCCTTCCTCCTTTATGGGATGGACCCAGATGAAGGTGCGCGTTACGAATACGAGCCTGATGACGATGCCCACCTGTTGATTTTTGACATGCCGATTGCAGGCCTCGACAAGAAACAGCGCGTCACCTACAAGACCGTTCCTTTAGCCCTCATCATGACCAAAACCGCCCTCATCACCATCGACGCCCAATCACAGCCACTGCTCGCCTTGTTCGCCGAAAATCGCATCCCCAACTTCAATCCCGCCAAGCGCAACAAGGCTGCGTTGATGATGCTGTATCAGGTCACCGTCGCCTACCTCGCCTACCTGCGCGACATCAATAAGGCGCGCGAGGCGCTGGAGAACAAACTGCAAAACAACTTGAAGAACGAAGAACTCTACGCCTTGATGGGCATCCAGCGCGGCTTGGTGTACTTCATGATGAGTATCAAAACCGACCGTAACGTCCTCGATCAGCTCCGGCGGACGAACCCCCTGGTGCTGAACGAAGACGACATGGACCTGCTGGATGACATCATCATCGAAAATCAGCAAGGCACCGAGATGGCGCAGATCTCGAACTCCATCTTGAACGAAACCAGCGATACTTACTCTTCCATCATCAACAACAACATGAACGGGGTCATGAAGTTTCTGACAAGTTATTCCATCATCTTGACGATTCCGACGCTTGTCTTCTCCTTTTATGGAATGAACGTTGAGTTACCTTGGGCCAACATGCACATTTCCTGGCTGATCACGATCGTCATCTCGGTCGTCATCGGCGTCTTGCTCGGCTTCCAGTTCTGGCGCAAGAAGTATTTCTAATCCGAATTAAGCTTCATTTTCAGTCGGCCGACTCTAGCGGCCGACTTTTTTAATTATCGATTATTATTCGATAATTAATTTAATAATCGGTTGACACTCGGCACCATTCGAGATAAACACGAACGTTTATTTTTATTTTCGATCCTGATTTGACTTTTATCCGAACATCGCCTATATTAGCTTATGGCGTTGGTTCAAGTGTTAACGTCATGATAATGTTCGTGTTTCAACGAAAGGATGACCGGCATGCAAATTTTTGACTATGAAGATATCCAACTGATCCCCAACAAGTGCATCGTGCGCTCCCGCAAGGAGGTCGACACGACCGTTGAATTCGGCGAGCGCACCTTCAAGCTGCCAGTCGTTCCTGCGAACATGCAGACGATCATCGACGAACCACTGGCGCAATGGCTTGCGGAGAATGACTACTTCTATGTCATGCACCGCTTCAATCCAGAACGGCGGACGGCCTTCGTCGCCGATATGCATGCCAAGGGCCTGTTCGCCTCGATTTCCGTCGGGGTGAAGCCCGAAGAGTTCGCCTTCATCAAAGAACTCGCCGGCCAGCAACTCGCCCCCGAATATATCACGATCGACATCGCCCACGGTCATTCCCAGATCGTGATCGACATGATTCAACACATCAAGAAGTATCTACCCGACACCTTCGTCATTGCCGGCAACGTCGGCACCCCCGAAGGCGTTCGGGAACTTGAAAACGCCGGGGCCGATGCAACCAAGGTTGGGATCGGGCCTGGCAAAGTCTGCATCACCAAACTCAAGACGGGCTTCGGCACAGGCGGTTGGCAACTAGCCGCCTTGCGCTGGTGCGCCAAAGCCGCTAGCAAGCCGATCATCACCGATGGTGGGATCCGCAACAACGGCGATATCGCCAAGTCGCTTCGCTTCGGTGCGACCATGTGCATGATCGGGAGTCTGTTTGCCGGCCATTTCGAGACCCCAGGCAAGAAGGTCGAAAAAGACGGCCAAATGTTCCAGGAATATTATGGCTCGGCCTCCGAATATCAAAAAGGCGCCCACCATAACGTCGAAGGCAAGAAGATCTTATTGCCGATCAAGGGCCACATCCAAGCCACCCTCACCGAGATGCAAGAAGACCTTCAGTCCGCCGTTTCTTACGCAGGCGGGCGCGATCTCGCCGCCTTGCGTAAAGTCGATTACGTCATCGTCAAAAACTCCATCTTCAACGGCGATCAATACTAAGCCCGTTCGAGCCACAACGCCCCTTCGCGACAAGGCAGCTTTGCCTGTCGCGAGGGGTTTTTGCGTCAGTACCGCCTAGGGATTTACGAGTTGCCTTTCACCTTGGCACGTGGTATGCTATGAGCGTTGTTACTAACGAGAAGTAAGTATATCTAAACTATCCCCAAGGAGGATGTTTCATGGCGAAGAAATCTAAGATCGCTAAGGCTGACAAAATCGCCGCCACCGTCGCTAAATATGCTGACCTGCGCGCGCAATATAAGGCCGAAGGCAACTATGCCGCATTGCAAACCCTGCCGCGTAATGCCAGTCCCGTGCGGATGCATCATCGCGACGCGTTAGACGGGCGGCCCCACGCCTACATGCGGAAGTTCCATCTATCT
>CAKQZO010000184.1 GCA_934293835.1 uncultured Lacticaseibacillus sp.
TCTTGAGCATCATCAACATGTTCATGCACTCGGGCATGATGGCGCTGTTGATCTCTTATGTGATCTTGATCGTCTTCATCATCATGACGGCCGCAGATACACAGGCGTTGAAGCGGATCTATATGACTGCAGGCGGTGATGGCGGCTATGCAGTCAACACCTCTAGCCTTGCGGTTCAAGGAGCGCTGATCTTGTATCTGGACTTCTTGAACCTGTTCATGATCATCTTGCAGATCTTCGGCGTTTCCAACGACAACTAGACTGCTAACGGCCCTCTCTATGAGGGCCGTTTTTTGTTGGCTGAGGAATCTGGTACAATGAAGAAAGCAGGTTTAGAGGAGGACAATATGGCCACTGGGAAACACTTATTATTGATCGACGGTAATTCGATCGCATTTCGGGCATTTTACGCATTGTACAATCAGTTGGATCGATTCACGAACGCTGAGGGGGTGCACACGAATGCGGTGTTTACCTTCAATAACATGCTTGATAACCTCGTTGACACGGTGGCACCGGATAACATCTTGGTCGCATTTGATCGTTCCGGCGGGACGTTTCGCACCAAGAAGTTCGCCGAGTACAAGGGGAATCGTGACCGGGCCCCCGAAGAGCTGGTTGAACAGCTTCCGCTGATCAAGCGGTTGTTAGACGACCACGGGATGGCACATTATGAATTGCAAGACTGGGAAGCCGATGATATCATCGGCACTTTGGCCAAGCAGGCGGAATCCGCAGGCTGGGAAGTGACAATCGTGACCGGTGATCGCGATCTGACGCAGCTGGCGACTGCCCATGTGACGGTCCAGGTGACTAAAAAAGGCGTCGGTGAACTGGAGGCCTATACGCCTAAGCACATTGAGGAGAAGTTCGGCCTCACCCCTAAACAGATCATTGATATGAAGGGGCTGATGGGGGATACGTCAGACAACTATCCAGGCGTGACCAAGGTCGGCGAAAAAACGGCGCTGAAGCTGCTCAATCAGTTCGGCACGATTGAGAATCTTTACGATCACATTGACGACTTGAAGAAGTCGAAGATGAAAGAAAATCTGATCAATGACCGTGACAACGCTTTTTTGAGTAAAGACCTCGCGACGATTCGCCAAGATGCACCGTTGACGGTCGGGCTGGCGGATACCCATTATGCTGGGCCTGACATCGATAAGCTGCGTGAGTTGTATACGGAGCTTGACATGCGCCAGGCCCTCAGCAAACTCAACAAGCAGGCGCCGGCCGCACAACCCGCCGCGCATTATGTCGTGTTAGATGACCAAAACATCGATCAGTTATTGGCAATCAAAACGCCAGTGAGTTTCGAAATCGAGATGCTGACGGATAACTATCACACGGCGGAATCGGTGGGCTTTTTCATCGGAACAGCAGATGAAACCTATGTTAGCGCTGATGCTACACTGCTGACGTTACCGAAGGTTCAGGCGTGGTTGCAGGCGCTGCCCGGGATTGCGGTGTTCGACGCCAAGCGCAACATAGTCGCCGCGGCCAAGCTGGGTTTGCAGTTGGATAACATCGATTTTGACGTCTTACTTGCGTCTTATTTGTTGAATCCGGATCAGAATGCGAATGATTTTGGCCAGATTGCCCAAGACCATGACTATCAGCTGGCTTTCGATGCCGATGTCTATGGCAAAGGGGCCAAGCTTGCACTGCCAGAAGAGCCGATCTTGTTCAGCCACTTTGCCCGTAAGTCCGAAGCCATTTTGCGCCTGCGTCCACATCTTCTAGAAGATCTCAAGGACCACGATCAACAAGCTCTTTTCACGACCATGGAAATGCCGCTGGCCAAGGTGTTGGCGCGTATGGAAATTGCTGGAATCACGTTACACGCCGCAACCTTGCAAGAGATGGGGGAACAGTACGCGCAAACCATCCAAGTGCTGGAGGAAAAAATCTATGGCGAAGCTGGGCTGAAATTCAATCTCAATTCGCCTAAACAGCTCGGTGAGGTTTTATTCGAGAAGATGCAGCTGCCTGTGATTAAGAAGACCAAGACGGGCTATTCCACTAGCGTCGAGGTATTAGAGCAGTTGCGAACCAGTAGTCCGATCGTGCAAGATATCTTGGATTATCGTGCGGTCTCGAAGCTTCAGTCGACTTACGTCAAGGGGCTCTTGAAGGCGGTGCTGGCAGACGGTAAGATCCACACCCGCTACCTCCAGACCTTGACGCAGACTGGCCGCTTGTCTTCGGTCGATCCGAACATGCAAAACATTCCTGCGCGTGGTGATGGTAAGCTGATTCGTAAAGCATTCGTCCCTTCTCAGCCGGATTGGGAAATCTTCAGTAGCGATTATTCGCAGATTGAACTCCGCGTTTTGGCTCATATTTCCGGGGATGTGAACATGCAAGAGGCCTTCAAAGAAGACCGTGATATCCATACCAACACAGCCATGAAAATCTTCGGACTCGATTCGCCTGATCAGGTGACCGCGGACATGCGCCGGCAGGCTAAGGCGACGAACTTCGGGATCGTGTACGGGATTTCGGACTTCGGCTTGGCCAAGAACATCGGGATCACCCGCAAACAAGCCAAGGCGTTCATTGAAGGCTATTTTGAACAATATCCGCAGGTGCACGACTACATGGATAAGATGGTTGCACAGGCGCGGGAAACGGGGTATGTCGAAACCCTCTTTCATCGGCGCCGCTATCTGGATCAGATTCATTCGCGCAATTTCAATCTCCGTCAGTTTGCCGAACGTACGGCGATGAATACGCCGATTCAAGGCTCTGCCGCAGACATCATCAAGGTTGCCATGATTCGGATGCAACAGATGCTGGATAGCAATCATCTGCAAAGCCGCATGCTTTTGCAAGTGCATGATGAGTTGATCTTTGAGGGGCCAAAAGCCGAGATGCCTAAGCTTGCCGAGCTGGTGCCTAAGGTGATGGATTCTGCCGTTGTCTTGGCGGTGCCTTTGAAAGTCGAAAGCTCGTATGGGGCGACTTGGTATGATGCCAAGTAGCCTGCAAGAAAGGATGCAACATGCCAGAATTACCAGAAGTTGAGAATGTTCGCCGTAACCTGAATACGCTGATCGTTGGCAAAACGGTGAGCCGAATTGGGACGGACTGGGAAAAAATCTTGGTTGGGGGCTTGGCACTGTTTGCTGACGCATTGACCGGTGCGACGGTCACCGGTGTCGATCGGCGGGGGAAGTACCTATTGGTGCGGTTTGACAACGCAACGACCATGGTGTCGCACCTGCGCATGGAAGGCAAATATCAGCTAGCCTTAGATGTCGCACAACCGCGACCGCGATTCGAACACGTGTGGTTTGATTTTACTGATGGTAGTCAGTTGCGGTATCTGGATATGCGCAAATTTGGACGGATGCAACTCTGTGCCACGGGTGAGGTCGCCGCGGTGGTGCCAGGTATCGCCAAGATGGGGCCGGAACCAACGGCTGAAGCCTTTGATGCATCGGCGTTTTATCAGCGCCTGCAGCGGCACAAGAAACCGATCAAGTCGGTCTTGCTCGATCAAGGGGTCGTTGCGGGGGTGGGTAATATCTATGCTGACG
>CAKQZO010000185.1 GCA_934293835.1 uncultured Lacticaseibacillus sp.
GACTTACGCCGGCAACCGCGCCAACCTCGCCGATATTCTCGGCGCGCGGGTGTGCCTGGTCGTCGGCGACATCTGTGACGCGGCGCTCGTCGATCAGCTGATGCGCCAAGTCGATGCCTGTGTGCATTTTGCCGCGGAGAGTCACAACGACAACGCGTTGCAGGACCCAGCACCATTCGTACAGGCCAACATCATCGGCACTTATACCTTACTGGAAGCCGCACGCCGTTATCAGGTGCGCTTTCATCATGTTTCCACCGATGAAGTCTACGGCGATTTGCCGCTGACGAGCACGGCGCGCTTCACGCCGACGACGCGCTACCATCCCTCCAGCCCCTATGCGGCGACGAAGGCCGCAAGCGACATGCTGGTGCAAGGCTGGGTGCGTAGCTTCAAGGTACCGGCGACGCTGTCGAATTGTTCGAACAACTACGGGCCGTATCAACACATCGAGAAATTCATCCCCCGCCAGATTACCAACATCTTGGCCGGACGCCGGCCGAAGCTCTACGGCAGCGGGGAGAACGTCCGCGACTGGATCAATGTCGAAGACCACGCCGAGGCGGTTTGGCTCATCCTGATGCAGGGCAAGATCGGCGATACCTATTTGATTGGGGCTAACGAACCGTTGAGCAATCGCGAGGTACTTGCCGAACTCTTGACAGCGATGGGGCAACCGGCCGGGTCATTCGACTGGGTGGCCGATCGCCCCGGCCATGATCGCCGCTACGCGATCGACGCCAGCAAGTTGCAAACAGAACTGGGCTGGGTGCCGCAGGTTGATTTTGTCGCGGGGCTCAAGCAGACGATCGCGTGGTATCGCGCACACCGCGCTTGGTGGGCCGCCCAGAAAGCGGCGGTTGAGGCGCACTATGCCGAGCACGGTCAGTAAGGCACTAATAAGTGCGTTCTAGCACAAGCAGGATGGACGCGCTAAACTAGAGCTGACAATGAACGGAGGTATGTGCCATGAAATATCGGACTTTTGGTAAAACCGGTTTTAAGATCAGTGAAGTTAGTCTCGGAACTTGGCAGCTTGGAGGCAAGTGGGGTGCGCCTTTTGACCTCGACGATGCGCAGGCGACGCTTGAGGCAGCCTATGAACACGGGGTCAACTTCTTTGACACCGCCGATGGCTATCAAGGCGGCGAGAGTGAAAAGGCGGTCGGCGCGTTCGTCCGGCAGCATCCTGACGTGCACTTCACTACCAAGATCGGGCGTAAGGAAGATCCACTCAGCCTGGCGCATTTTAACCCCGAACACCTGCGGCGGTATGTCGATGACTCGCTGCAAAACATGGGCGTCGAGGCCTTGGATTGTGTCTTGCTGCACTGCCCGCCGATGTCGGCGTACTATGACCCCGAGATGTTTGCCACGCTTGACGCGTTGAAAAAAGAAGGCAAGCTGTTGAACTATGGGGTCTCAGTCGAGCGAGTCGAAGAGGCGCTGCGGGCGCTGGATTATGATATCTCGGCCGTTGAAATCATCTACAACATGTTTCGGCTACGGCCGGCGGAACACTTCTTCGCCCAGGCCCAGGCGCACAACGTCGGCATCTTGGCGCGGGTACCGCTGGCCAGTGGCTTGTTATCCGGCAAGTTGACGGCGACCTCGACGTTCGCCCCAGAAGACCAGCGCAGCAATAACCGCAACGGAGAACTGTTCGATAAAGGCGAGACCTTCTCCGGGGTCGATTACCTGACCGGGGTCGCCGCGGCAGACGAACTCAAGCAACGCCTGGGGACAGACAACCTCGCGGCTACCGCGTTGCGCTACATCTTGATGAGTCCCGAGGTATCGGCAGTCATCCCTGGGGCCAGCAATCCCAGCCAGATCGAACGCAACACCATCGCGTCTGATCTGCCTGCGCTATCTGCGGCCCAGATGGCGATCGTTCAAGACGTGTACGACACCAAGATCAAGAATCCTGTTCACTACTTGTGGTAGGCATGACGTGTGCACCTCTCCTTGTGAGGGGTGTTTTTTGATGTCTGGGCTGCAAAAAACGATCTGTGATAAAAGGCGGTTTTGGTACCGACTGGTAGCCTAAGCAGACGCCAGGTCCGAACTTTGGACCTGGTGTGGTGCTTCTATCTGCTCGATACCGGCCTTTTGGAACGTCACATCACTGGAATATTCGGGCACATGAAAGGGGCTGTGACTTTTGTCACAGCCCCGTGAGGAGTGGTGCGAGCTACGCTGAGCAATGCTGGACTGTCTAAGTCATCCCGGACGTCTACCGGCTTTTCCGGCTCCCGCCCAGGCTGTCTTAGACACACCGCTAAAACCGTTCTGCTTCGCTCTGGTTTTATTTAATTTCGTTGACGATGTAAATCGGGCGGTCTTTGACCTCTAGGTAGATCTTGCCGATGTAACGGCCCAGGATGCCGGTGGCGAAGAGCTGTAAGCCGCCGATCATTAAGAAGATCGATACCATGCTTGGCCACCCCGGAGTCGGGTCACCGAACAAGGCGGCGCGCACGACGATGAAGATCAAGGCGATGGCAGAGGCGATGAAGCTGAGTAGCCCGACCCAAGACACGAAGCTGAGTGGTGCGTCGGAGAAATCAATGATGCCATCGAGTGAGTACTTGAACAAACCAGAGAAGCTCCAAGAGGTCTTGCCATATTTGCGCTCAACGTTTTGGTAAGGGAGGTACTTGGACTTGAAGCCGATCCAGCCGAAAATGCCCTTGGAGAAGCGATTGTGTTCGCTCAACGACAAGACAGCCTTGACGTATTTCGGAGTCATGACGCGGAAGTCGCGCGCACCAGGCACGATGTCGGCTTGTGAGATGCGCTTCATGAGCTTGTAGAACAAGCTAGAAAACATACTGCGCAAGGCAGGTTCACCAGAGCGGTCAGTGCGGGCGGCGCCGACCATCTCATAGCCTTCTTGAATGCCGGCGAGCATCTCCGGCAACATCTCCGGTGGGTCTTGTAAATCGGCATCCATGATCGTGTACAGGTCGGCGCGTGCGTTTTGCAAGCCGGCGTACATGCCGGCTTCTTTGCCAAAGCCGCGGGAAAAATCGATGTAGTGAACGTCCGGATCAGTCAGCTGGAGTTGTTGCACTTCTGCCAAGGTACGGTCGGTGGAGCCGTCGTTGATGTACCAAAAAATTGGGCGATAAGCCGGTAGCTTGGCGAATGTGCGCGTCACAGCCTGATAGAAAACAGCGATGTTTTCTTCCTCGTTGTGGCAAGGAACGATGATTGCGATTGTCTGCGTCAAAATGGGCCTCCCGAGCTGAACTAATAGCTCAATTATAGCATAGCGGCCGCGACGATTCGCAGGCGGTGGCCAATTAATTTAGTGATACCGAAATCGGTTACAGGGTGACGGGAACCTCGACGAAACGCGCATCGCCGACAGTCAAGGTGACTTGGCCGCTGAGCAAGTCGGTCAGCTCGGCTTGAAGCTGGGTCAGGGCCGTATCGGCAACGTTTGTCTCAATCACGACGTTAACCGCGTAATTAATAGATTGAATGGGCTGGGCGTGCGCTTCGAGGTAGTGCTGGAC
>CAKQZO010000186.1 GCA_934293835.1 uncultured Lacticaseibacillus sp.
GGGTTTCGGCAGCTTGAACACGAGACGCTGCTGGAGGCGCTCGCTGATGACGGCGTTTTATCAACCGGTGGCGGGACGCCGATGCAGCCGGCCAACTTCGACCTGCTCAAGGCGCATCCGACTCCGGTCGTCTTGTTGGAAGCCAGCCCGGAGACGATCTTGCGCCGAATCGGCAAAGACGCCAACCGCCCGCTGGTCAGCCAGCTTGGCCGCGCCGGTTTAGTGGACTTGCAAGCCCAGCGCGACCCGCGCTACCATGAGTTGGCCGATCTTGCTATCGCCACCGATCTGCTTTCACCCGAGCAGATCGTCAACCAGATCGATGGCTGGCTCCAGCAGTATCAAGGTTAGATAAGCGGCCCCGCAACCGATTCCAGGTTGCGGGGCTGTTTTATGCCCAAAATCGACATACAAGGCATATCTGCGGGGTTGACGACGGCACGAGTAAGCGGCATAATCAAGATGTACTTACTTTTAATAAGTTTAAAAGGAGGCATTGCGATGACCAAGAAGATTGGTTTTCTTAGTTTTGGATTCTGGCAGAAGCAAAACTCAGTGGTCAAAACCGCGCAACAAAGTTATGCTGAATCTGTTCAACTAGCGGTTGAGGCGGAGAAGTTAGGAATCGATGGCGCATGGTTTCGCGTCCACCACTTCGCCGATCAAATCGGCACCCCGTATCCGCTGATGGCGGCGATCGCGGCTAAGACGCACACCATCGAGATCGGCACTGGGTTGGTGGACATGCGCTATGAGAATCCGTTTATGATGGCTGAAAACGCGATGGCGACCGATGTGTTGTCCCAAAATCGCGTCCAGCTTGGGGTTGGCCGTGGTTCTCCGGAACAGGTGCGCGATGGTTGGCAGTATTGGGGCTACGATCACACCGAAGAAGAGATGAAAGACATCGCCCGGGCTAGGGCGCTGAAGTTTCTGTCACTGCTAGACGGCGTACCATTCGCCGAACCGAATGCCCAGCCGATGTTTCCGCAAGAGCCGGGACTACGCCGGCTCGAACCGTTTTCTCCGACGCTGAAGCACCGGATCTGGTGGGGTGCCGGGAGCCAAGCAACCGCGATCTGGGCGGCCAAGCACGGGATGAACTTACAGTCATCGACGTTGGTCAACAACGAATCTAACGAACCGTTTCATATCCAGCAAGCCAAGCAACTGCGTGCCTTCAAGGCTGCCTGGAAGGAAGCCGGCCACGACTTCAAGCCACGGACGCTGGTGACGCGCTCGATCATGCCGATCACTAACCGGTTGGACGCGCAGCTGTTTGCAGAAGGCAGTCAGACCCAAGACGAGGTTGGCTACTTGGCTTACCATCAAGATCCGACAATCTTCGGGCGCAGCTATGTCGGCGAGCCCAAGCAGTTGGTTGAAGAGCTTGCCGGTGATGAGGCGATTCGCGAAGCCGACACGATCCTCTTGACGGTGCCGTCGACGCTGGGCCTAGCTTACAATGTGCATCTTTTACAAACCGTGATGCAAGATATCGCGCCGGCTTTAGGCTGGAAGTAAGTCATAAAACAAGCCCCTCAACGCCGCGGTGTTGGGGGGCTGTTTATGGGCGCAAGGCCTTGATGATCGTCAGCGCGAGGTGGTCGCAATCGGGTTCGCGAGCAAAGAAAAGGTATTCAACCGCGGCACCACCGAGTAGCGCCCCGATCGTGGCCAGGCTGTCATGGTCGGATTGGTGGCGTAGCAGGCCGCGCGCCTGCAGGTTCTTGAGCTCGGCGTGGATGGTCTCTCGCTGTGAATTAGGAATATGGCTAAGCAACTGGTCGCGGCGCGCCTGGCTGTAAGCAACTTCACTGACCAGGATCTTCAAGACCTTAGGGTTGGCCCGCACAAACACGATGCGATCTTGCACTAGCGGCTTGATAAAGGCCTCGAGCGTGGCGTAGGCTTTGGTGAAGTTGACCTCGACGAAGGTGGTGAACACTGAAGGAATCACCGCGGTCATCACGGGTTCGAGGATAGCATCGAGGAGGCCGGCCTTGTTTTTGAATTTGGCAAAAATGTTGCCTTCTGCGACGCCGGCCTTGGCAGCAATCAGCTTCGTGCTCGTATTCGCGTAGCCATCAGCGGCAAACACATCGATCGCCGCGGCCAAGATACGGCGCTGGCGCATCGTCATCTTAGTGAGCAATTGGTTATCATCATACAATTTGAGATCGGCCTCTGCCATCATGCCACTTCCTTAGATGCGCTTTTATTCAAAGAATATCACGCCATCGATTTTCGTCAATTGCTTAAAGAAAGCTTTGCCTTTTGGTCACAGAATCTCCTTGATTGCTGGGCATACTATAGTCATCGTCAACCAACAGAGAGCTGATCCCAAAGGAGGAAAAGATTATGAATGTTGTTGCCCACATCGCGATCGTGACCATTACCCTCGGCTTGATCGCCGCCTCCACCGTTGTTGCCGCCGGCCATAACCGGCGCCGGGCCTTGATTCCGGTTAAAACAACACATTAGATCAATATTAGCACTGGGACAATCACCACTTTGTCCCAGTTTTTTTGTGCGCGATTCTTATGGGAGAGGCGAAGTCGCGGGGGTCGTCTTCCAGCGTGTATGGACGATGATAGATTGCGGTGTAGGCGGCTTGGCGCTGCGCATCATCGGCCCGTTGCAGTACCTTGGCCGCGGCACGCGGTGAAAGCGCCGGGTCTGCGGTCAACGTCTTCAAGATGTGGACGACCTGGTGACCGGCTTCAGTCTGTTCCACGAAGATGGAGATGATCGGGACATGCATCATCGCGGCGTAATGATAGGCGCCGATCTGACCGGGACGCGGCTTGCGGTAATGGGGCCACAATGCCTGTTCAGGGTAGATCAGGACTGGGGCCTTCTGTAGGCGGGCGGCGAGCAGTTGGGGAAAATCGCGGCCGAGGTAGTGAATATCCGGCACAATCGGGAGGGTGTCTGCGTTGCGCATCAGCCAGCCGAGCATGCCGGTCATGGCAAAATTGGTCAACTCACTGACGATGAACAGGCGCCGATTGCCTAGCGCTTTGCGTACCGCGAGATTTTCTAACGGCGCGAAATGGTTGCTGACGACGATCGCGCGGCGATCCGCCGGCAGATTGCTGCGGCCGACGACGTGGACTCGGGCCATCGCCAGCGTACAGGCGGCGTGCATGAAGCTACGCGCCAGCGTTGTTGCGAGCGGTCGCCACCAGCGGTTTTGGCGCCAGTGCTGTAGCAAAGCCTGGCGTTCCTGAGGCGTGAGCACTGGATCGTTCAGCATCACCTTGCGATGCCAGGCGCGGTCTGCAATTGCTTGGTGAATATTCTCAGCGACGGTCGTCATAAGGCCACCGCAATGCCCGCCGCCTGGAGCTTGGCAAAGGTACAAGGGGCTTGAGGCATCGTTGCCGCCGAGTCCACGAGGGCCTGCATGTGGGCGGTGTCTGCAGCCTGCTGATCGTAAGTGGCCAAGGTGTGGTGCAACGTCTTGGCGAATACAGTCTGATCTGCGTAGCGC
>CAKQZO010000187.1 GCA_934293835.1 uncultured Lacticaseibacillus sp.
GCACCCATAGCGCAATTGGATAGAGTGTCTGACTACGAATCAGAAGGTTGTAGGTTCGACTCCTACTGGGTGCATCGTCCGTTACGGACACAACCGAATATTATGCGGAAGTAGTTCAGTGGTAGAACATCACCTTGCCATGGTGGGGGTCGCGAGTTCGAATCTCGTCTTCCGCTTAATCGGGAAATAGCTCAGCTTGGTAGAGCGCTACGTTCGGGACGTAGAGGTCGTGGGTTCGAATCCCGTTTTCCCGATATTAAAGTCATTGTCAGCCGACAGTGGCTTTTTTTATTTTTACGCGTATAATTAAAGTCAACATTAGTCAAAGTAAACAAAGGTGGGACGTGATGGCAAGCCAGAATGTAACGGATGTGATCGAGCGCTACCTCAAGGCGTTGCTGGAGGCGGAAGAAGAAGTCGAGATCAGACGGGCCGCAGTCGCTGAACGCTTCGACTGTGTGCCTTCGCAGATCAATTATGTGATCAAGACGCGCTTCACGCCTGAGCGTGGTTATGTCGTAGAGAGTAAGCGCGGCGGTGGCGGGTATATCCGCATCGTGAAGGTGAAGATACGCTCGGATTGTGATTTGGTGGCGTGGATGATCGCGCAGATGCCTCGCCGCGTTCGCGAAGTTGACGCCCGCTCGATGATTCAGAAACTGTATACCGAAGGATTGGTTGAACAGCAGGCCGGCAATATGATGTTGAACGTGTTGCGCCACCAAACCTTGAACGTTAGTGACCGGGACACGGAAGAGCGTCTTCGGGCACGGCTGTTGCTGGCATTCTTGCAGAGTTTGCAGTATGAAAGATAGAATTGGTTACTGAGTTACACACGCGTTTTTTAAGGGAAAAGGCGCGCGTGATGAAAAGAGGAATGTGTTTATGGACAATCTGTTTACACCATCGGCGAAAAACGTATTAATGATCGCGCAGGAGCAGGCCAAGTATTTCCACCACCATGCCGTGGGTACGGAACATCTGTTGATGGCCTTAGTCATGGAACAAGACGGGATCGCAGGCAAGACCTTGCGGCAGCTGTCGGTGTCGGAAGAAGACGTTCACGATGAGATCGAGCGCTTCACCGGTTACGGGACTGTCGATGCAAATGCGAAAAGCGCGGACACCTATCTGCCTTATTCACCAAAAGGCAAGGAGATCTTGACCTTTGCTGGCGACGAGGCTAAACGGCTAGGCGCCTTGAAGATCGGCACCGAACACATCTTGTTGGGCTTGTTGCGCGAAGACGACATCTTGGCGGCGCGGATCCTACAAAACCTCGATTTGAGTCTGTCCAAGACGCGGCAGATGGTGCTCAAGAAGATGGGCATCTCCGACGCGACGGCCAAGCCACGTGCCGCGGCACGGGCGAAGCAGCGGCCACAGTCACAGGGCACCCCGACGCTGGACAATCTGGCGCGCGATCTCACGCAGCTTGCGCGGGAAAACAAGATGGATCCTGTGGTTGGTCGTGACAAAGAAGTGCGGCGCCTCGTGCAGATCCTTGCGCGGCGGACCAAGAATAATCCCGTGTTGATCGGTGAACCTGGGGTCGGGAAAACGGCGATTGCTGAAGGCTTCGCCGAGAAGATCGTGGCCGGTAATGTCCCGGCCGACATGCGCCACAAGCGCTTGATGATGCTGGACATGGGCTCGCTGGTGGCGGGCACCAAGTATCGTGGTGAGTTCGAAGACCGCTTGAAGAAGATCATCGATGAGATCTATCAAGACGGGAATGTGATCTTATTCATCGACGAGTTGCACACTCTGATCGGCGCCGGCGGGGCCGAAGGGGCGATCGATGCCTCTAACATCTTGAAGCCGGCACTGGCACGCGGCGAACTCCAACTGATTGGGGCCACGACACTCGACGAATACCAGAAGTATATTGAAAAAGACGCGGCGCTCGAACGCCGGTTTGCGACGATTCAAGTCGATGAGCCGACACCAGCCGAGGCCGAACAGATCTTGCAAGGGTTGCGCGGGCGCTATGAGGCCCATCACGGGGTCACCATCACGGATGACGCGCTGCATGAAGCAGTCGTCTTATCGTCACGGTATATCACGACGCGCTTCTTGCCGGATAAGGCGATCGACCTCGTCGATGAGTCGGCGGCCAAGGTGCGCCTTGATGAAGCGGACAAGCCAACGAAGGCGGACAAGCTTGAACAGAAGCTCGAAGACACCGTCAAGGACAAAGAAGATGCCATTTTGCATCAAGACTTCGAGGCCGCAGCGACGATCCGCGAGAAGGAACAGAAGCTGCGCGACCGCGTTGAAGCCTTGCCTGATGCTGCCGATGAAAACGGCGTGCGTAAGGATGTCCAAGTGACTGCCGAAGACGTGGCCGAAGTCGTTGCGCAATGGACTGGCGTGCCAGTCACCCAGCTGCAGAAGAAGGAATCCGAGCGGTTGGTGAACCTGGAGAAGGTCTTGCACGAGCGGGTCGTCGGCCAAGACGAAGCGGTCAGTGCCGTTGCTCGGGCCATCCGGCGGGCGCGCAGCGGGTTGAAAGACCCGACGCGGCCGATCGGGTCCTTCATGTTCCTCGGGCCTACCGGGGTCGGGAAAACTGAGCTGGCGAAGGCCTTGGCAGAGGCGATGTTCGGCACCGAAGACGCGATGATTCGCGTCGATATGTCCGAATATATGGAGAAGATCTCGACGAGTCGCCTGATCGGGGCGGCTCCAGGTTATGTTGGCTATGACGAAGGCGGCCAGCTGACGGAGAAGGTCCGTAACAAGCCGTATTCGGTTGTGCTTTTGGATGAAGTTGAAAAAGCTCATCCAGACGTCTTCAACATTTTGCTACAGGTGCTCGATGATGGCTATTTGACCGACGCGAAGGGCCGGCGGGTCGACTTCCGCAACACGATCTTGATCATGACCTCGAACATTGGGGCGACGGCGCTGCGTGACGACAAGGAAGTCGGCTTCGGCGCCAAAACGGTCAGTCAAGACTTTAAGGCGATGCAGTCGCGGATGCTGGAAGAACTCAAGCGGGCCTTTCGACCAGAGTTCCTCAACCGGATCGACGAAACGGTTGTCTTCCATTCTCTGGGCAAGGCTGAGCTCCACGAGATCGTTAAGATCATGGCGAAGAACGTCTTACACCGCTTGGCCGATCAAGATATTCGGGTCAAGATCACGCCGGCCGCGATCGATGCGGTCGCCAAGGCCGGCTTCGATCCTGAATATGGTGCCCGGCCGATTCGGCGGGCGCTACAGCGCGATGTCGAAGACCAACTGTCGGAACTCCTGTTGACGGGAGAGGCCAAAGCCGGCGATCTGATCACAATCGGTGCTAAGCAAGGCAAGCTGACGTTCAAGGTCAAGCCTGAAGAAGCCCCGAAGGAAACCGTCAAGGCATAGTTATGGAAGAGGTCAGGCAGGCTGCCTGGCCTCTTTGTCTGGGCGGGTTGACTTTGATTTTTAAAACGTGTATTCTTAATGCAATTGCATTTCGGTGCGTACC
>CAKQZO010000188.1 GCA_934293835.1 uncultured Lacticaseibacillus sp.
AAAACATCGTCAAGCTTAACGCTGCGGAGCGCTTTACAGTGATCAAAGCGCCGGTTGCGAAGGCTTTGGCAAGTCTGCAAGGGCAGCAGTTTGATTTGATCATGGCCGATCCGCCATACGCCAAGCAGGAGGTTTTAGACCAGCTAGCCCAATTTCTGACAGCCGATCTACTGACGCCGACTGGCCGCGTGATGCTTGAGACGGGGTTAGATGTGGATTACCCTGAAGCAATTGCGGGTTACGATGTTTTGCGGCATCAGACGTATGGGGTCGCACAGGTGTTGATCTTGCAAAAGGCGGTGGCGCAATGACTAAGATTGCCGTGTATCCTGGGAGCTTTGATCCGTTTACGAACGGTCATCTGGATATCGTTCAGCGCGCCAGTGGCTTGTTCGATCAGGTGGTCGTGGCCGCGATGACGAATACGAGTAAGCAACCGCTGTTTTCGAGCACCGAAAAACTAGCACTGATCCAAGAAGCGACTAGTGCGTTACCGAATGTGCGAGTCGTGGCCTTGCCGCATGAATTGACGGTTCGATTTGCGCGTCGGCTCGATGCCCAATACCTCGTGCGAGGGCTACGTAGCGGTAACGATTTCAATTATGAAGCGGATATTGCCACGCTCAACGCCCAATTAGATCCTGAGATCGAAACCGTGTTTTTGCTGGCCGATCCGCGTTATCGTAACCTATCATCGAGCATGGTCAAGGAAGTTGCCGGTTTCGGTGCCGATATCTCCGACTTGGTCCCGATGAATGTCGCGGCTGCCTTGGCGGCCAAGTTTGGCCATGAACATCATGCGTAGGCGCAGGCGTTGGTTGATACTAGGCGCAGTGCTTGTCGCCGGGTTAGCGTTGTGCTTCTGGCCGACAGGTAAGTATGTCGAGGTACCTGGTTCTGCTGAATCATTGAAACCCTATGTGCATGTGGCAGGGACCAAGGACACGGCCAAGGGGAGTTACATGTTGACGACCGTTGGCATCGTTGGCCCAGCATCGCCTGCGATGCTGTTGTGGGGCAAATTACAGCCGTATGCGGAGGTTGAGTCGGCGACGGCATTGATGGGAGATGACAATAGCGCTGAATATGATCAACTACAGCGCTATTACATCAAGTCGGCAGCCGACAATGCAATCGCGGCAGCGTTTGCCGCGGCGCATCGGCCGTACCATATTCAACATCGCGGGATCTACGTGATGTCGGTACTCAAGGGCTCTCCGTTCAAAAAACAGTTGCACCTAGGTGACACGATCACGCAGTTAGATGGTAAACCTTATCAGACGGCGGCAGACTACGTGAAGGCGATCCAGGCTCGGCCAATTAACAGTTGGTTGACGCTGACCTTCGTACATGATGGGCATACGAAACACGCCAAGGCGCGGTTGATGCGACTACCAGGCACCAAGAAGGCGGGCATTGGGATCACCTTAACTGAAAACACGCGGACCACGACGACGCCGAAGGTGACAATTGACGCTGGTGATATTGGTGGTCCTAGCGCAGGACTGATGTTTGCGGTACAGACCTACACGCAAATTACAGGCGTGGATTGGCGCCATGGTGCTAATATTGCCGGGACGGGGACAATCGCTGCGAATGGTCAGGTCGGTCAGATCGGCGGTATTGACAAGAAGGTCTACATGGCTGACCGCCGTGGGGTAAAAGTCTTTTTTGCACCGAATACCCCGGCGACTAAGGCGATCTTGAAACTTGATCCTGACTACCAGAACAATTATGCGGTGGCTAAGCGAACCGCCAAACAGATGCATAGCAAAATGGAGATAGTACCTGTCAAGACACTTCAAGACGCCTTGGATTATCTTAAACACCGGTAGCCAACACGGCGCCGCGACGTTCCGTATCGACGGGATATCGCGGCGCTTTTTTCTGCGAATTTATAGCGTGGGAGGGCGTGACATGGAAAAAATTCGAGAATGGCTACACGACTATTGGCTGGTTGGAATCGTGGGAATTGTGGTGGTCGGGTTCATGTGGTGGCAAGGCCGCACCGGTGCCCAGTCACTGGCCCCTGTCGCCGAAGAGAGTACCAATGTTGCTGTGAGTAGTATCGTTGCGAGCAGCAGTCGAAGCGAATCAGTTCCTAAAGCGGGATTTGTGCATCTCAAAGGGGCGGTTGTGCATCCGGGGATTTATCCGGTAGATGGGACGACGCGCTGGGCGGAAGTGGTTAAGCTGGCCGGCGGGCTGACCAAAGAAGCAGATGTGGCGACGGTGAATTTAGCCGCGATTGCAGAAGATCAGGCGAGCTTGCTGATTCCTGAATTGGGTGCAGCGCCGGTGGCAACAGGCGGCGTAGAGACAAGCGGAAGCACTTCTTCGAGTACAACATTAGTAAATTTGAATACCGCCACGGAAACTGATCTTCAAACACTCAGTGGGATTGGACCGAAGAAGGCCGCAGACATCATCGCCTATCGAGAGGAACACGGTGGTTTTTCTGCCATTGACGAGCTCAAAGAGGTGAGCGGAATCGGCGCCAAGACGTTCGAACGGTTGGCACCATTAGTGACGGTGGGTCCATGAGCGGGCGCTGGTGGCTACTTTGTGGAAGCGTCATCGGGGGGCTCTTGCTGATGGTTGGGCCGCAGGTACTAGGCGGCGCCGTAATCGGCTATTTATTTTGGCGCGGACGAAAGGTGGCGCCGAGATGGTTGATCGTTGGGCTTGTTGGAGGGCTTGCCATCGGCTGGCGTGAAAAACGGCTGGAGGCGGTACCGCCGATCCCGAGTGGTGTGATTACTGTGATGCCAGCGGATTGGCAGGTTACCGATCACTTCGTTCGGTTCAGCGGCCGTTCTGCCAACGGTGTCTGGACGAGTGGCAGTGCGACGGTCGATGATGCGCTGGAGGCACGGATTCAGCGCATCGATCAACCCGCCGAGGTGACGGTTAGCAAGGAACCGACGCGCCTGACTGGCGCACGCAATCTTTTTGAATTCGATTTTGCGGCCTATGCCTGGGCACAATCACGACAAGCGTATCAATACCCGACGCAGCCCCTGGTTTGGCGGGTGCGGGCCATTCACGGGTTACTAGAATGGCTGAGTGGATTACGAATTCGCTTGTTGCGGCGCTTAGAGCGGTTACCTCCACGTGTGAGCCGCTATGCCAAAGGTTTATTGCTTGGGGTGGTGGCTGAAGATTTTGATTCCTTGCGCGGCGCGTTCGTCGATCTGGGTATCTTCCATTTGTTTTCTGTGTCGGGACTGCATCTTTTGGCATTGATCAGTGCATTGTATTGGTTCACCGATCGCCTCAAGGTACCGCAAGAGGCGGTCGATTGGAGTCTGATTGCAGGCTTGCCCATGCTTTTGCTGATCATTCCGCCTGGAGCAGGCATCCTGCGGGCGGTTTGGATGCGGGTCATGATGATTCTTGTGCGACGATTGGGAATGGCCCTGACCGTTTGGGACGGCTTCGCCATTGTATTGTTGGG
>CAKQZO010000189.1 GCA_934293835.1 uncultured Lacticaseibacillus sp.
ACATACTCGGTCACACTGCCGATCAATAAGCGTTCGACGGCGTTGAGGCCGGTGGCACCGATCATGATCAAGTCGATGTTGTGTTGCTTGGGAATGTCCCGGGCGATGATCGTCTTCGGTGCCCCGTACTCGATCGTGTAGGAGACGTTATCGAGGCCAGCTTTCTTGGCTTTGTCGATGTATTGCTCCATCGTCTGCTTGGCAGTTTCGGTGACTTGTTCGACCATGGCAGAATCAAAACTCGAGACGTTCTGGAACGCACGAGTGTCGACGGTGTGCACCATGAACAATTCCCCGTCGTTACGCTTGGCGACCGCGATCGCCTTTTCGAAGGCCAACTCGGATTCATACGAGCCATCAATTGCGACTAGGATGTGCTTGTAGTTGTGTAACATGTCTATCACCTCTTAACTTTATTATAAGGCATTGACGCCCAAAGGGAAACGTTTTCGCGATGAATTCGGACATTTTTTCACAAAGTCGACGGCATGAATGCCGTGCTTGTACTGGTTTGGCTTAATCGACCGTCCACTTCGCCAACGGTTTGCCGTCTGGCGCGTATTCGATGGTGAGATTGGTGAGTTGTTTGTAAGGCTTGTTGAACTGGTACCACAGCGTCGTGGTGCTCGAGTGACCGGCAGTAACTTCGGCGGCTTCGAAGTCGATGTCCAGTGGCTGGGCGGCGCTATCGTCGCCGGCGTAGACCAAGAAGTCGTCTTCGTCGGGTTGGAAGTCGTCGGCCAAGGCGTAGTTGGTGTACTTGACCCGCAGCTGGATGGTGCGCGCCTCGTTGCCTTGGAAAAGGCGGTCGCCTTGGCGCTTGGCGAACGCGGTCCAGTCTTGGTCAGCGGCAGTGATCGTCAGGCCGACCGCCTTAGCGGTCGTGTTGTTGGCGATGAGCGCTTCTTCGCCAAGCTTGTGGGTCGCAACCTTACTCGTCGTCAAATCATCGTCGTCGTGATTGGTCGTCGAGACACTGCCGGAAGCCTTCAGCGAAGAGACTTCAGACTTGAGGCTGGCATTATCCTTTTCCAGTGACGAAAGCTTGGCGGTATCATTGTTGGCGCCACAGCCAGCTAGGGCGAGGAGTAACAGGGCATATACACTTGGCAAAACAACTTGCTTCATCATCAATACCTCCGTTGGGTTCGCGTGAGAGGGTCAGAGTTGGCGGTTGATGTAGGTGGGCAGGCTCATGCCCAAGATGCCGACGATGAGCGCGCCTGCGATCAAGGTGGCGAGTTTCAGCCAGACTAAGGTGACGAAGGCGCTGACGACGGCGACGATGGCGATCAGCACCAAGATCACGGCGTAGACGCTTAACGAGATGCCGACGCTTTTGGGCACGTCTTTGAGCGTCAGAAAGTTGTGCGTGCGGTGCAAGAAGAGGTAGGCGGCCAAGGCGAGCAACACGATGGCGTAGAAGAGCATCATCAGGATCATTGTGGGTTCCTTTCGCGTTGAGAGTAAAAAAAAACCGGCGTAGGCCGGCCCAAGTCGCGAGGACTTTGTAATGAAAGGCTAGTAGTACCGTTATCTTCCCGTTCTGTTGAAACCCGCTACTATGCAAGTGGGTCCAAACGTCCAAGGCGTTAGTCGCTCAGTGATAGAGTAACACGGCATTGGGCTCTGATGGTCCCAAGGTCTCGAAACTGTTCGGTCAACTGAATTATGGGAAGCGCGCATACCTTAGGTGACTTCCATGGTTAAATCATAGCATCATCGGCTCAGGGATGCAAGTCTTCTGCTACAGTCAAAAGCGCAGTGGTATCACGTTGTTAGCGCTCTTTTCACCTAACACAATTAAGCTGGCGCGTCAAGAAATCCGCCCGTCTTGAAGCTTGCGCAACTGTGCCAGGCGCTGGGCGAGGGCTTGTTCGTACTTGCCGGTGGTCTTCGCGTCGTAGTAGTGCTTGTTGACCAAGGTGTCTGGCAGGTATTGCTGGCGCACCCAGTCGCCGGGATAGTCGTGCGGGTACTTGTAGCCTACCCCGTGGCCGAGCGCGGCGGCACCTTGATAATGGGCATCGCGCAAGTCGTCGGGGATCGCGCCGGCGTGGCCGCCTTTGACATCAGCCAGCGCCGCATCGATGGCCACCATGGCCGTGTTCGATTTGGGTGCGAGACACAAGTCGATCACCGCGTTGGCCAGTGGAATGCGGCCTTCAGGGAGACCGAGGCGCTCGGCGGCTTGAATCGCGGTGAGGGTGCGGCTGGCGGTTTGGGGATTGGCCAGGCCGACGTCTTCATAGGCGATCACCAACAGCCGACGCAAGATGCTCGGCAGATCGCCAATGGTGATGAGCCGAGCGAGATAATGCAAGGCCGCATCGACATCTGAACCGCGGATGCTTTTTTGAAAAGCGGAGATCAAATCGTAATGCGCATCCCCGTCAGCGTCGCCGTCAATGGCGCGCTGCTGAAGCGATTGGTGCATGATCTCGGCCGTGATCGTGATGCGGCCTGCGCTTTCTGGCGTCGACAGCACCGCGAGCTCCAAGGCGTTCAGCGCGCTGCGCAGGTCGCCGTTGGTCGCGTGGGTGAGAAAGTCCCGCGCGTCATCGGCCAGGTCGACAGGGTACTTGCCCAGGCCACGCTCGGAATCTTGAAGCGCCCGATCGATGGCCGCGCTAATGTCAGCAGGCGTCAGCGGGAAGACCTGGAAGATCTGGGTGCGGCTGCGGATGGCAGGCAAGATGCTCATGTAAGGATTCTCGGTGGTGGCGCCGACTAAGACGATGCGCCCGGATTCCAGGTGCGGCAGCAAGAAGTCTTGTTTGGTCTTGTCCAGCCGGTGGATTTCGTCG
This sequence comes from uncultured Lacticaseibacillus sp., assembly GCA_934293835.1. Taxonomy (GTDB): domain Bacteria; phylum Bacillota; class Bacilli; order Lactobacillales; family Lactobacillaceae; genus Lacticaseibacillus. Next base: position 2,808 of record CAKQZO010000189.1, read on the forward strand.
AGCAAAAGGATCACGGTGCCGGACATCTTCGCTTCTTCGGCGACGATCTGCAAGTCCTTTTTCGTGTCCGTCGCGGCGTTCAGCATGCGGAAGGCATACTTGGTCGCACCGGCGATGGCTGCGGCGATGCTGGTTTTGCCGGTGCCAGGCGGGCCATAGAGGATCATCGATGACAGCCGGTGTGCGACGACCATTCGCCGAATGATCTGGTCGGGGCCGACGAGATGTTGCTGGCCGACGACTTCATCAAGATTCTGCGGCCGCATCCGAAAGGCGAGCGGTTGTTGCATGAGATCAGTCCTTTCAAACTTTTATAATCCATCATAGCACAATTGCGGCCCCTCACATCGATGACGCGCGCCGGGTGACCTTGTGTTTGTAAGCAGAAGGGCTGGTCTGGAGGTACTTCTGGAAGAGCCGGAAGAGAGACGACGGATTCTGATAGCCGATCTGTTCACAAATCGCGGTGAGACTCAAGGGGGTGATATAGCCTGTCAGCTAAGCAAACTCGGTAATTTATTGCCAAGAGGAATTGGTGGTTAGGCAGGAAATTTATTATGGATTTTTTAGAATAATTATATTTTGCAAGACTGGTGTAATTAGCTTGACCAAAGAACGTATGTTTGGTATCTTCTGGGTATACGGG
>CAKQZO010000190.1 GCA_934293835.1 uncultured Lacticaseibacillus sp.
AAGAGAATTTAACTTTTACCCCGAGCTATTGCTTTTATATATGTGGGGCCCCACAGAATTCTTATCCAAAGGAGGTGAGAATTATGGCACGAAGCATTCAAAGCTCAGCATTGTCCGTAGCCTCGTTACGGGCAGATGGCACGCGCATCACGCGGCGCTATGGCAACGCGAATCCAGAGATCAGCGACGATCAAGCCCGCCTGATCCAGGACACGATCAACGACCTCGACGGCACCAATCCAGTCAGCCTGCGGTTCACCCAGGTCGAAGACATCGACACCGAAGCCTGACCTGGCTGATAATCCAAGATGAAAGGAGGTGACTCTCATGGACAACACGATTCAGAACCTGACCCTGTATTTCAACGGCGCCACCGGTGTTCGCCACTTCTTCCGGATCAACGACTTCCGCCAAGAAGTTAACGTTGATAAAATCAACGAGGCCTTCATCAACATCTCGCAGTCTGGCGCCTTCTTCGATGACGACGGTGCGTACTACGCGGTGCCGGTAGAAGCAATCCTGACCACAACGACGACAAAAACCGTCGCGACTGCCTAAACCAGAGCGAAGCTGAGCGGTTTTTGCTGGGAGTCTAAGGCAGGGTGCCACAGCGATGCAACGCATCGCGAAGGCGCCATGGCTTAGACAGCCCTGCATTGCTCAGCGTAGCTCGACGAAGAATCCAGAGCGCAGTGGCGCGGGTAATGCGCGTAGCGTAACTAGCTGTACCCGCATTGCGTCACGGAGCTCGACGAAGATGCCAGAACACAACGATTCACAAAAGCGTAATTTTCCACGCAAAGAGACCGCTATAACCACGTTTCATATACCAGAAATTCGACTAAGAATCCAGTACGCTACCGGATCACTTGGTCGAATTTTTTACTTCGACTACAACAATGACGATATAACTTAATTAGATTTGAAGTTAAGGCACTCTTGTAGCGCAAAACAAAAAAGACAACCTCCCCTGGTTGCCTTCCTTAAATCTAAGATATTGATGATTCAAAATTGCCTCTCATTTTGAACCATCACGCTTACACGACAAACTTACAAATGACTGTACAATCGATTAGTTGATCCCCGTTGCTAAGGTCCAGGTCAAAGATGTTTCATAAATTGCGTTTTCAGCTGTGAAGGTGCTTGGTAAGGTCAAGGTGATATCCTTCTTCGCCCAGCCGAAGACGTTGGCGCCGGCACCTTCACCGTCAGCAGCAGAAGCCACATCGGCACTAGCCGCGTTATCCGCAACATTCAAGGTGATATTCTTGTTAATCGTAGAAGCTGCCGTTGGCGTATAGTCTTGGTCTTGAGCTTCACCAGTTAAGGTATAAACATCGCTGGTTTCGCCATAAGCGGTGTCTTTGAAGTTCAAGATCGCATCGGTAGAGCTACCCATGGTGTTACCTTGGTTGTCGACTTTGTTCAATGGGCCGTCAGCCTTGACGCTAAGTTGCCAGGTACCTGGGTTCGCGGTGTTGGTAGCGTCTGCGTTAGTCCGGGTGTCTTGCTTATCGACAACCGTGGTCCAGGCTTTACCGTTGACAGCACTCAAGGCGCTGTCGCTGGTGTTCAAGACCGCCGTCATGTTAGTGTCAGTAGACTTGTAGCTGGCGTAACGGTTATTGCTTGAGTTGTCGACGTTGACGCCATCGGCCGTGAACGCAGGGAAAGAAGAATCGAAGCGTTCGTGGTTACCAAAATCTAAGATTTCTGGAACCTTTTGCAGACGCAGGTAGCCGGAATTACCGTTCGGGTTAGGTTCGCCAAAAGAAATTCCCGCTTTGGTGGTGTCAGTTTGTGGTAACGCCACCCCATTATTTGCAGCCGCGTTCCCTTCCTGCGTTGCCGCATGTGTGGTGCTTGGGGCAACACCAACAAGCCACCTAATACGGTTGCACTTGCCAGTGCTAAAGCTGTCATCTTTGTAAGTTTCATGTGTCCTATCCTCCATAATGTGTAAAATAAAGTTTTCATCCCATATTGAGGCAAATATGGCATAAACAGAAATTAGGTGTCACCGATCACAGGGTCAGTTCATCGTAAATGTGACCCAAGAATTAAGCTGGTGCTGCGTCTTGATTGCCATGGTCGTGGTACCGGCCAAGGCAATGGTCAAGACGGCTAAGACGATGATCGTGGTCCACAAGACCCGTCGGTAGCCAAAACGCCTGATCAATCTACGCATGTCGTTTCCTCCTTTGCCATTGCCAATAACCGCCAGCACTACCAAGTAGCACAACACCGGCGACGAGCCACCACCACTCATGCTGGGCTCGATTGTACGCGGCTCGATCTGTCCAACTGATGAGACCATCTTTGTGTACCTGCAAATACCGCGTGAGCACCTGATGCCATTGGTCAGACTTGATGGCCAGCCGAACGGCATAAATACCCGGTTGTAGGTGCTGCCCGGGGAACGTCATCCGGGTCGATAGGCGGCTGTCAGGCGCCCACTTCAGCCCAGCACGCGTCTGCTGGTAATTGAGCCAGCGCCAGCGCGCGTGTTGCAAGGTTGTCTTGATCTTGACCGATTCCAGGAACAAGGGATCAAGATTTTGCAGCGTCAGGGTCAGCTTAGGCTTGGCCAGCTTGACACGCCGTGAATGCGCAATGAGTTTTGCCCGGCGTATAGAGGTGATGGATTGCCCTCGGAGCACTAACCCCACGCGATAACGCACCCGATTGACAACCACATCGGCATTCGCCGTGGGGTTGCTCGTCAGCTGGATTGCGAAGAGTTTGGTGCCCGCGCCGATCATGGCGCGGTCAGGCAAACTGAAGCGGATCTGTGTCGCCGTTTTAGCCGCCAGCGTGATGGAACGCGGATACCGCAGTAACTGCTGGCTGGATTTAGGCGTTATGCGATAATGCAGCGCGCCGTTCGTCGCATTTTCCCCTTGAAGCAACGCGACATTGATCTTCAACTTGGTGCTGGCCGGGTTGAAGACCCGAACGGCAATGTCGCGCCGTTGGGGCAGCGCTTTTAAATCGAAATAGCCAGCGGTTTGGCCAACACGGTTATCACTAGGCAACTCAGGGCGGATCATGAAGGTGCTTGTCGCCGCTTGCGGTCTCTGGGCACCTGCTATGACCAGCCCGAAGCACAGTCCTATCAAGCAAATCCCTCCCCACCGCCAGCTCATCGTGGCTTGACCGCCAAGACCCAGATCAGACTCGCAACTGCCAAAAGCCACAAGCCCCCAATCCCAATTGCCGCGGTCAACCAGTGATTAGCTGGTTTCTTAGCCGCTTTGTCGTTCAAGTTTTGGGCGGTTTGCTTGGCTACCTTAAAGGTACGCGTGAAGGTTTGATCAATTGGGAAACGGTTGACGTAATTTTGGCCTTGGATTCGGATCTTAATCCGATATGTCCCCGGCTTCATCGTGTCATAGTTCCAGCTGATCGGCGCT
>CAKQZO010000191.1 GCA_934293835.1 uncultured Lacticaseibacillus sp.
GTCCAGAGCCGATGACTAAGATTTTATGAATGTCTTGGCGTTTAGGCATGAGTGAGTTCCTTTCCTTGACGATGGTTGAACGCGTCCATCATTTCCATGAATTCGTCGAACAGGTGCGCCGCGTCGTGCGGACCAGGCGCGGCGTCTGGGTGAAATTGAACCGAAAACGCGGGGTACAAGCGATGCCGAAGTCCTTCGATCGTGTGATCGTTGATCTCTTCATGGGTGACGAGCAGTTGATCGGCATTGATGCTGGTGGGATCGACGGCATAGCCATGGTTTTGGCTGGTGAAATCAATTCGGCCAGTCGCAATCTCGCGCACCGGATGGTTGAATCCGCGATGGCCGTACTTCATCTTGAACGTGTCAGCGCCGTTAGCTAGGGCAAACAACTGGTGGCCCAAACAGATGCCAAACAGCGGAATCTTACCTTCCACGCCGCGGATCATCTCCAAGGCCTCGGGTACGTCTTTCGGGTCGCCAGGGCCGTTCGTCAGCATGACCCCATCGGGATTGAGGTCCAAGATCTCGGCTGCGGTGATTGTCGGTGGCAAGATGGTCAGGTTGCATTGGCGCTTCGCCAGCTCGCGCAGGATGCTGTGCTTGAGCCCGAAATCAACGACGGCGACGTTGCGGCCTGTGCCCGGCGCTGGGTAGGCATGCGTCGTGGCGACCTGTTGTACCTGGTTCTTTGGCAAGACTAACGCCCGCAGTTGATCGAACTCATGCGCGTCGGCTGCGTCGACGATACTGGCCTTCATCGTGCCGGATTCTCGTAACACACGGGTCAATGCCCGCGTATCAACGCCTGTAATACCTGGAATGTGCTTGCGGGAGAGGAATTCGTTTAGACTCATCTGTGCCCGCCAGTTACCAGTGACACGGGCGAGGTCGCGCACGACGACGCCTTTGGCCGTTGGGTTGATGCTTTCGTAGTCGTCGCGGTTAATTCCGGCATTGCCAATCAGTGGATACGTAAAGGTGATGATTTGACCGTTGTAGCTTTGGTCGGTGATCGTTTCTTGGTAGCCGCTCATCCCGGTGTTGAATACGATCTCACCAGTCGTCACTGATTCGGCACCGAAGCCTTCACCGGCAAAAACACTGCCGTCTTCAAGAATCAAATAGCGTTTCAATGCACTGCTCCTCCTTGTTTGCTCATGCCTTGTAGGCAATGCGCCCGCCAGCAACAGTCACAAGCACTGTGCCTTGCACCTTGCGGCCGATGAACGGACTGTTGTGCCCTTTAGATAACCAGCTTGTTGGGTCGATCGTGTAGGGCTGATTCAGATCGACTAAGGTGAAGTCGGCGGCGTCTCCGATTCGCAGGTGTCCCGCCGATAAGCCAAAAGCGGCTGCCGGCTTCGTGCTCATCCACCCGACGAGCTGGGCCAATGTCCAGATTCCAGGCTGGACGAAGGCGGTGTACAGCAGCGCAAACGCGGTTTCGCTACCGACAATGCCGAACGCCGCCGAACGCATCGACCCAGCCTTTTCGCTGGCGGTGTGGGGCGCATGGTCAGTTGCAATCATATCCAAGGTGCCATCTTGTAGCCCTGCGATCAGCGCCTGACGATCGGTTTCGCTGCGCAGAGGCGGATTCATCTTGAACATCGCGTTGTCTTCCGGGATATCCTTATCCGCTAACAACAAATGATGTGGGCTGACTTCGGCTGTGACGTGCACGCCCCGCGCCTTAGCTTCACGAATCAGTTGCACAGATAGCGCCGTAGAAACGTGGCAAGCGTGGTAGTGAACCCCTGCGGCCTCAGCCAAGACGAGGTCGCGTGCGAGTTGCGCGGTTTCAGTCAAGTTGCTCATTCCCGGCAGGCCGAGTTTATCAGCATACGGGCCGGCGTTCATTACCCCATCACCCCGCAGGCCCTCATCTTCAATATGGGCGACAATCGGCGCCTGAACCGCTGCTGCGCCTTGCATGGCGGCGTAGATGGTCGCGGCGTCTTGGACCCCGACCCCATCGTTGGAAAAGCCCAACGCACCCGCCTTCTTCAAGCCAGCATAGTCCGTGCGATCCTGCGAATGCAGGCCTTTGGTGATCGCAGCGAACTGCAAGACGTGGATTTTAGCGTCGTGCTGATTTTTGGCAACCAATTGGGTCAGCGTCGTGACGTTATCCGGCACCGGGTCGAGATTCGGCATGGCAACCACAGTGGTGAAGCCGCCGTGTGCGGCCGCCTGAGCGCCAGTCTTGATGGTTTCTTTGGCGGTGAAGCCGGGTTCGCGGAAGTGCACATGCACATCGACCAGCCCCGGCATCAACGTCGCCCCTTTGGCATCGATCACCGTTGTCTTGGCCGGCGCGCTGAGGTTGACTCCGGTCGCGGTGATCGTGCCATCAGTGGTGAGTAGGTCGCCGTCAAAAGATTCTGGGCCGACGATATGGGCATTTTTAACGAGCAAGTGCATGGTGGTAACTCCCTTCTTGGATCGGTTGTGCGCAGACGAGTTCAAGCATTGCCATGCGCATGAAGACCCCGTTATGCATCTGGGTGAAGATGCGTGATTGCGGGCATTCCACGAGGTCATCGGCGAGTTCGATGCCCCGATTGACCGGTGCGGGATGCATGATGATGGCGGATTTACGCAACTGGGGATAAAGCTGATCAGACAGCCCGAAGCGTTCATGGTAGGTGGCCTCAGAGAACTCGGCCTTTTCAGCGTCGCTTAGGCGCTCGAACTGGACGCGCAACAGCATTAACACATCGACTTCCGGCACGATCTCAGCTAGCGGCTTGTATGGCCCGTATTTCTCGAATTCCTTCGTGTACCAAGCCTTCGGTCCGGAAAATGTGAGCTCGGCGCCGAGCTCGTGTAAGAGTTGCATATCCGACTTGGCGACGCGCGAGTGGGTCAAATCGCCGACGATGGCGACCTTGAGGCCTTTGAAGTGGCCGAATTCTTCGTGAATCGTCATCAAGTCCAACATCATCTGACTCGGATGTTGCCCTGCCCCATCGCCGGCGTTGACAATGCGTAGCGGCAGGTGTTCGGCCAATAGTGATTGGTAATAGGCTTTGACCGGGTGGCGGATGACGGCGACTTGCACGCCGATCGCTGCTAGAGTGCGCAGCGTGTCAGCGAGTGTCTCGCCTTTGGTCACCGAACTTTGACGCGGATCGAACGGCATGACGGTCATGCCGAGGCGCCGTTCTGCCATCTCAAAGCTGGTGTGGGTGCGCGTCGATGGCTCGAAGAACAGATTCGCCGCATAGATCGGCTTGGGCAAGTCGCTGACTGCCCCGGCTTTGAATGCCTCTGCGCGTGCGATCAGTTGATTGGCAAGCGCTGGGGTCACTTG
>CAKQZO010000192.1 GCA_934293835.1 uncultured Lacticaseibacillus sp.
GTATACAGCGGGCGGCCGCTGGCGATGGCAAACTGAATCTTGGCATTCGCCAAGCGCTTGAGCGTCTTGGTGAAGTCTGGCGGCAACTCACCTGCCTCTGTCAGCAGCGTGTGGTCCATATCCGTGGCAATTAATTGTACGTCTTGCAAATCGTTCGACTCCCTTACTTAATGACTATGCCACATTATACCGCATGCATCAGGCTTCAGGAAGCGGTTGCGCGTAAAAGGCCTTGATCAGCCGCTGAATCTCTGCGTTTTGCTTCGAGCTCCCAAACGTCAGCCGCAACCAGTCTGGACGCAGGCCATCACGTAAGAGGTAGCCGTGACGCAAGAGGTAAGCATGGAGCGCCTGGCCATTCGGCGCGTGGAAGAAGACGAAGTTGGCCTGGGTGGGATAGAATTCGAGGCCTTGTGCCGCCAAGAAGTCACAAAACTGCTTGCGGGCCACTGCGACGCGTGTTTGAATGCCGCGCACGAACGCCTGATCGGCTAGCGCGGCCAAGGCGGCAGTTTGAGAAACCGAATTCAGGTTGTAAGGCAAGCGCACCGCTTGCATCGCCCCAACTAACGCCTTGGGAATGATCGCATAGCCGACGCGCATCCCCGCCAGGCCATAGATCTTCGAGAAGGTGCGCATGACGACGATGTTGTCGAACTCCGGCAACAAGTTGATCGCCGACGTGTCTTCTGCAGTGACGAACTCGAAATAAGCTTCATCGATCATCACCAACACATGCTTGGGCACGCGTTGCAACAGTGCCCGCAACTCGACCAAAGGCATGTAGCTGCCGGTCGGGTTGTTCGGGTTGCACAACCACAACAACTTGGTCTGCGGGCCGATTGCCGCAATCAACGCATCGGCATCGAAGCTACCGTCGGCCTTGACCGGCACATCAACGATCGTGGTGCCTTCGATCTGGCAGTGCAGCTTATATTCAGAGAACGTTGGCCAAGGCTCGACGATTTCGTCGCCGGCTTCCAAGAAGGTACGGGCGGTCAGTTCGATCACTTCATCGAGGCCACAGCCGAACAACAGCTGCTCCCCATCGACGTGCAAGAACTCGGCAACTGCTTGGCGGAGCTGATTTGCATCCCCATCTGGATATTCACGCGTCGTGGTGAAGTCAAAATGCTGCACCGCTTCTTTGACCTTAGGCGAGGTGCCAAACGGATTTTCATTGGCCGACAGCCGCACGATCGGGCTGACGCCGAGCTGTTTTTCCAGCTCCGGCAACGGCGTTTCGGGGATATAAGGCTTGAGTTGGGCAATGGTTTTTTTGAGCATAGCTCCTCCTATAATTTCTTGACTGCCGGGCGCTCCTTGAGCTTCTTCGCGTCGCTTGGCCCGATGCGGCTGGCGAGCTCTTCTTCGACTTGATCGATCGAGATGCCACGCTCGGCCATTAAGACCAGTACGTTGTACGCCAGGTCGGCGACTTCTAGGATGAAGTCCGCGTCGCTATCGTTCTTAGCGGCGACGATCACCTCAGTCGCCTCTTCCCCGGTTTTTTTCAAGATCTTGTCGAGGCCTTTTGAAAACAGATAGTCGGTGTAGGAGCCGGCCACCGGATGCAACTTGCGCTCGGCGATCACAGCGGCGAGCTCGCGCAATGATTGTTGTTCAGCCATCGATCTCATCTCCTTGTGGGTTGCGATAAAAGCAGCTGGTGTGGCCGGTATGACACGCCGGCCCGGCAGGCGCAACCTGCAACAACACTGTGTCGGCATCGCAATCGACGCTGATGGCAACGACGCGCTGGGTGTTGCCGGAGGTTTCGCCTTTGTGCCACAGTTCTTGGCGCGAGCGCGACCAGAACCACGTCTCGTTGGTCGCCAGCGTCTTCTGCCAGGCGTCTTCATTCATATAGGCAACCATCAACACCTGGCTGGTTGTCGCGTCTTGGACAACGGCGGTGACCAGCCCCTTTTGCTTGGTAAAATCTAACGCAATCATCGCACGAGCACCCCCGCTTCTTTCAGTGCCGCCTTCACTTCCGGAATCGTCAGCTCCCCATAATGAAAAACGGAAGCCGCTAGCCCGGCATCGACCGTCGTGTCTTCGAACAGGTCGGTGAAGTCTTGAATCGCGCCGCACCCGCCACTGGCGATGATCGGCACGTTCACCGCGACGGTCAGGAGCTGGTACAGCCGCAGGTCAAAACCGTTTTTGGTGCCGTCTTTGTCCATCGAGGTGACCAACAGCTCGCCGGCGCCTAAGGCAACGACTTGCTTGGCCCATTCAATGGCGTCAAGATCGACCGGGGTGTGACCGCCGTCGATCACGACTTGATACCGCTTCTTGGCCGCCTGCCAGCGCACATCGATCGCCACGACGATGCATTGGCGGCCGAACTTCTCAGCGCCGGCGGTGATCAACTCGGGCTGGCGCACCGCTGCGGAATTCAACGCACACTTATCCGCGCCGGCGCGCAACAGCGCCTGCATGTCGGCGACTGAATTAATCCCACCGCCAACAGTCAGCGGCATGAAGACCTGGCCGGCCACCTGCTCGATCGTAGTGACCATCGCGCCGCGGTGTTCTTTGGTGGCAGTGATGTCTAAGAACACGAGCTCGTCGGCGCCTTGTTGTTCATAGGCCGCCGCGATTTCGGCCGGGTCACCGACATCGGTCAGATCCACGAAGTTCACGCCTTTTTTCACACGCCCGTGATCGACGTCTAAACACGGAATGATCCGCTTAGTGATCATATGCTAGCCCTCCAATTCTTTGAGTTGTGCCAAGGTGATCGACCCAGCTGCCAGCGCCTTGCCGATGATGGCGTGGTCGATTCCAGAAGCTTGTAGCGCCTCGAGATCAGCGGTTGTGCGCATGCCGCCACTAGCCACGAAGGTCAGGCCGGCAAACTGCTGATGCAAGCCTGCCAGCATCGCGACGTTGGGGCCGGCGAGGGTGCCGTCTTTGGCGATATCGGTGACGATGAACGTCGTCGCGCCGACTGCGGCCATCGCCGCGACCAGCTGGGCGGTCGTGACCGTGGAAGTCTCCAGCCACCCTTCCGCGGCGACGTGGTCAGCCTTGGCATCGATGCCGATGACGATGTGTTCGGCGCCGAATTCAGCGATCGCCGCTTTGACCAGGTCCGGGTCTTTGAGCGCAACCGAGCCTAAGATGACCCGGTCGATACCTAACGCGAGGTAATCCCGGATCGTCGCCAAGGTGCGGATGCCGCCGCCGACTTCGATGAACAAGTCGCACGTTTCGCGAATCCGTTGCACCGTCGCTTGATTCTTGGGGGTCGCGGCCTTGGCCCCGTCGAGGTCGACCAGGTGCAGGT
>CAKQZO010000193.1 GCA_934293835.1 uncultured Lacticaseibacillus sp.
ATTATTGATTATTCCCCGGCGCCTAAGGACTTTTTTAAGAGTAACGATTTTACTGGATCACTTTCATCAGCAGGTTGGGGGGATGCCATCATCATGGTGCCTTGGACTTTATACCAACGCTATGGTGATGTGACAGTGTTAGAAGAAAACTATCAAGCAATGTTGCGCTGGCATGCTTTTGAAGTTACCAGTGCGGCTGGGGATAAGATCGATGATCGTCAATTTTTGTGGGATACCAAGTTCAACTATGGCGACTGGATGTTACCCAGCATCATGTCAGCCACGCATGGTGATCCTATGGCGACGTCTAAAGCGACGCGCGCAGTGGTAGGCACGGCATTTCTAGCGCATACAACGGATTTACTAGCTAAGATTGCAGCGGTCTTGCATGAAGATTCGCAGCCATTCGTTAATTACGCGCAAAATGTCCGCACAGCGTTCGCAAAATATTATTTGCATGCGGGTCGACTTGAGCGTGAACTTCAGGGCCCCTATGTGTTGGCTCTGGCATTTGACATGGTGCCTGATGCAAACATAGGCGTTGCCGTTGAGCGCTTGGTTGCCCTGATTCATCAAAATCACGAGTGCTTAGACACGGGGTTCTTATCGGTACCGTATTTACTTGATGTTTTGGTCGACCATGGCCAGCAGGCGCTTGCTCGGACATTATTTACCCAAGATCAATGTCCCTCATGGTTGTATGAAGTGGATCAAGGCGCAACAACGATTTGGGAAACCTGGGCAGGGATTGCACCCGATGGCACAGTGGGGCAATTTTCGTTCAATCACTATGCCATGGGGTGCGTGCTGGATTGGTTCATCCGCGACGTGGTCGGGCTCAACGCTGTTGAGCCAGGCTTTAAGTCGATTACGATCGCCCCTAAAGTGGCAATTGTTTCGGATTTTATGGTTACCTTTGCATCACCACAAGGTAAGATTCAGCTGGATTTACACGATGGTCGGCTCAAGGCGTCAATACCCGCAGGTGTCTCAGCAAGTTTTCAGTTACCCGACCGTGGACCGATTGAATTTACTGGAACGAAAGAAGTCGATTTAGGGTCTGGCTGGTCTTCTGAACAGATGGAGGTACAGGATGAAAGTTATTAATAACCAACGCAATCCGGTGTTACCGCTGAGTGAGTATTTACCCGATGCCGAAGCGCGGGTGATGCCAGATGGCCAGTTGTACATTTATGCAGATTTTGACGGACGAGATGACGTTTTTTGTAGTGAGACGATGCACTTTGCTTCGACGCCAGACATGCAACATTGGCGCGTCTATGCGAATATGCTTAACGGTCATGACGTGCCATGGTTTGATGATCCGAGTTATCCGCATTATCCAGGGATCGACTGGCGCAAGCCGACGCCTTTTATTCAACAGATGCTCGCTGGACAAGACAGTGCGTCTATGAAAGAGAAATTCGAGGCTCAAGCGAATTTACCTAAACCACCGTTATTGTTTGCGCCAGATGCGATTGAAAAAAACGGCCGCTACTACTTATTCTTCAACATGCCCGATGACACTGAAGGCGTTGCGGTCGCTAATACGCCTACGGGTCCATTTGTGATTATGGTGCAACTACCGATTGGTGGGATTGATCCTTCGATTTTTATCGATGCTGATGGGCAGGCCTATCTGTACTGGGGGCAACTTCATTCCCATGGCGTTAAGTTGAATGACGACTTATTAGGGCTTGATCGTGACGGGATCGTGGACGATCTGGTGACCGAATCACAACACTTCTTTCATGAAGGGTCGTCGATGCGTAAGATTGGTGATACCTATTATTATGTCTATGCCGATATGCAACGCGGTAAACCGACAGCATTGGGTTACGCTACCGGCAAATCACCGCTGGGACCGTTTACTTACCGCGGTATCATTGTCGATAATGCCAAATGTGATCCGCAAAGCTGGAACAATCATGGCTCAATTGCGTGCTTTCATGGGCAATGGTACGTTTTTTATCATCGCAGCAGTCGCAATTCGCAGCTTCATCGGCGTTTGTGCATTGAGCCTATTACAATCCAAGCGGATGGCACAATTCCTGAGGTTCCTATGACCTCACAAGGTGTCGGCCAACCGTTTGCTCCTGGCGAGGCAATCATGGGTTATCAGGCTTGCGAGGTAGCAGGCGGCGCCTTTATCGATCAGGATCGCAAATTTGGTGAAACTTTGACGAATCTTATCAGCGGCAGCAGTGCTACCTTCCGTTATGTCAAAAGTGATAAGGCGTGGCAAGATATCTCATTGATTGCCACTGGATCTGGTGAGATTGCCGTTGATTTGAACGATGACGCCTGTGGATCGGTGATAATCAAGGATGGTTATGTGACCGCGCATCATTTGCAGGCGCCAGCAGGTCAATACACCTTGACGCTACAAGTTGTCTCAGGTGATAATCTGCAGATTAAGCAGGTGACATTATACTGATAAAAAGTGTCCATCATGACTTACTGATAGAAATGAATCAAGATGGCTACTTAATCTGTCAGTCTTTGATCACTGTGGCGAACGTCTACATCTGAATCCGGCAAGAATCGGCCGGCACGCCAAGCACATTGCGCAAGTGTATCAGGAATTGGGAAACTGAATCGAAAAAAATACCTGCAAGATCCAAATGTTGGATTGCAGGTATTTTTGTACGACGATAGAGGGTCATGATTTACGGTTCGCGAGTAGCTGTAGCAGTTGATCGATCAACGTAAGGGTTGAGGTACCGGGTGGTTGCGGATTACCAGGTAGAGGATGGGTAGTGAAGAACTCGATGAGCGCTAGTGAATTGAGCCTGCTCAACGAGAGACCATAGAATGCTTTGTACCGTGCCAATAACTGGCGATCCTCAGATGGGATCCGAATCTGAAGGCGTTGATTAGCCATGAGGGAAGCCTCCTTTCGTGGGGGATGTCGGCGAGCTGCGCAGGACAACACGGTTGCGTCTAAGTCATCTCGGGCGTCCACCGGCGTTGCCGGCTCCCGCCCAAGTTGCCTTAGACACACCGCTAAATTCGTTCTGCTTCGCTCTCGTTTTATCGGCGAGCTCCGTGGTGCAACGCGCTAGGCATAACGGCACCCCGATCTGCGCAAACAAGTTTGCTCCGTTCAGGGGACTCGTTACGCTACGCGCTAAGTGCGCGCCACTCCGCTCTTGGTCATCGTCGAGCTGCGCTGAGCAACAGGCTAGGCATAGCGGCACTAATGTCTGCGCGAACGAGTTCGCTCCGCCATTAGCACACGCTATGCTACGCCTTAAAACCGCTCAGCTCCGCTCTGGCTAAATTTTCG
>CAKQZO010000194.1 GCA_934293835.1 uncultured Lacticaseibacillus sp.
GACGTCATTAAAACAATTACTGCCGACAATGGCTCTGAGTTCGCCGACCTAGACTCGGTGCTCGATGGCGTGGCCACTGTGTACTATGCGCACCAATACCGTTCCAGTGAGCGCGGCACCAACGAGGTCCACAATAAGATGGTTCGGCGAGACTTCCCCAAAGGTGAGTCCTTAGACGCTGTCAGCCCACTAGCTGTCGCCGAGACTCAAGATCGGCTCAACCGCCTCCCTCGTCGCCAACTCAAATATCGCACGACCGAGGAAGTCTTCATCGCTGAGCGCGCTCGAGCTCAGCGACGAGCTGCCAAGTCAGCCGTAGCCAGATAACTCAACTCATCAAAGGTAACAGTTCGCCTCACGGTGTCGTGCCACGGAGTGGCTAACTTGTTCTTGCAATTTGCGTCCATGATCCGGTGTAATGGAGTGTACGAATTCCTTTGGAATGGACTGAAGGAGTTTCATGACAACCTTGTTCACAGATTCTGGATCTTTATGTTTAGCCTTACCAATCAGAGAAAAACGTGTTTTACGTTCCACAAGGGTCACAAGTACTTCCTCACCTACCTTACCCAGCACAGTGTCCAGCTCCCAATCGCCGATACGTAGTCGACGATTAATGAAATTTGGGCGTTCACTAATGGGTATGTAGGGCACTTGCGGAGCCGCATGTCTGCGAACACCCTTAGGGTGTTGTCTGTGGCCTTTGCGTCGCAATTGCCGCCGAATTCCCGTGTCTCCATGAGAGGTTAATGGCAAGCCCAAATTATCTCGCTCTATGTCTCGGTAAATTGTGTTGTAGCTTACATCGGCCACTTTCTCCATCTTTAAACGAACTGCGATTTGCTCTAGCGACCAATGATGGTTGAGAATCAAATCTGCAATTATTTCCCGCAGATCGGGCTTTCGAGACAAGATGCTTGGCTTATGTGAGCGAGACCTGCAAGCATGATAATCGTCCTCGGCCGCACATGCACTGTATTCGCCTGAAAGACGATGTAACTCACGCGAAATCGTACTGGGGCTACGATTTAAACGTAATGCAATGTTACGGTTGCTAAGTTGATGGGAGTGTAAAACAAGGATACATTCGCGCTCTTCTAGGGTAAGATGATGATAGCTCATGACGAGTACTCCTTTATGTTTTTCTTGGTCGTTAAACATTGTACCCGTCATGGGTTTTATTGTGTTCAATTTGTGTTGCACTTGAAGTGTAAACCCGCCCCGCACTGCGAAACCAAAATGCGGCATGTCGATACCGTAATAGTGTTTGACGATTACCACGGATCAGCATGCCGTTGCGGATTGCGACGTTCATCGAAGGGAGGTTGGTGTCGCGGATGATCGACCAGACTTCCTTGCATTTCAGTGTGGTGAAGGCATATTGTTTGGCACCGATCGCGGCTTCGGTGGCATAGCCTTGATGCCAGAAGCGGCGTTCCAGCAGATAGCCGATTTCGAGGACGGTGCGGTCGCCAAAAGCCTGCCAGGTCAGGCCGCATTGGCCGATGAATTGGTCGTCGCTGGCGCGGATAAGTGCCCACAACCCGAAGCCATCTTCTCGATACCGGCGTAGATTGTTGTTGAGCCAAGCCGTGACCTCTGTGTCGCTGAAGGCATGCGCATAGGCTGTCATCGCTTGTGCATCTTGAAGAGTCCGGCATAGCGCCGGCAGATCGGCAGTCGTGAGCGGGCGGGTGTATAGACGCGGGGTTTGATAGCTCATCGCGTGGCCCCCTAAATCCCGAATGCCGGATCGTAGGCGAGTTCCCCGGTGACGGTGGCCATACTGCCTGGAAGCAGTTCCTTGAAGAGGAAAAATTCGGCGGGGATGCCTGCCGGTGGGGTGATCTGCCACTCAGATACCGGGCGATAACCGAAGTGGCCGTAATAGGCGGGGTCGCCGAGGATCGACAGCCCGCGGCGGGCGTCTTCGCCGGCCTGCACTTCGAGGTAGGTGAGCAAAGCGCTACCGACTCCGCGGTGTTGCCAAGCGGGATGGACTGCTAGCGGCGCCAAGACGAATACCGGCCATTTTGCCGCAACCAACGCTTGGCTGAGCAGTGCGTAACCGATAACTTCATCGTCATCGTTCAAGGCCACCGCGTCGTATTCGGGATGATAAGTGGGACTCTGGCGCAGGCGTTGCACAAGAGCGGCTTCGTGACCGTCAGTGTATTTGGCGGTGGCAAAGGCCGCGGTGATCGTCTTCAAGCTGGCATCAAGATATTGATCGGTAATTGGTTCGATTCGCATGATTGACTTCCTTGTGGTTAGAATACCTCTAGCATAACCAAAAGCCGCCGAAACTTCAAAATGCAACTTGTGAATGGATAAGCATTACTTAATGATGAGTGTCAATCTAGCTAATTTGTTGGCCAAATCAATCGCTTGCCACTATACCAAACACTTAACATCAGATAATGACGCGGTTATCCCGCGAGTTATGATGGCTCGGACCATAAGTACCAGTCAGGTATCCAGGATGACATGAAATTTGTAAAAGCGGTTTCAACTGTTATATGATGAACTTGTTCACAAAACTATATCGATTAACGGAGGCTTTTAATCATGAGTAAAGTCGCATTTGTCACTGGCGCCGCTCAAGGAATCGGCGCAGAAATCAGCCGGCACCTCGCCAAGGCCGGCTTCGCCATTGCTATCGCTGATTTACCGAACCAAGAAGCCAAGGCCCAAGATGTCATCAAGGAAGTTGAGGCGCTCGGGCAAAAAGCAATTTTCGTTTCGGTTGACGTGACCGACCAGGCAGGCGTTCAGGGAGCCGTCGATGAAGCTGCCGAAAAACTCGGCGGCTTCGACGTGATGGTCAACAACGCAGGGGTCGCCAAGGTCGATAAGATCGAAGACATCAAGCCGGCTGACCTCGAATTCAGCTATAAGATCAACGTTTTCGGGGTGGTTTACGGCATCCAGGCCGCGGCCAAGAAGTTCAAGGAACTGGGCATTGCCGGGCGCATCATCAATGCGAGTTCCATTGCCGGCCTCCACGCCTTCCCGGTGTGGGCAACCTACTCGTCGACCAAGGCCGCGGTGGTAAGCTTGACGCAGGCCGCCGCCAACGAGTTAGCCCCGGCGCACATTACCGTGAACGCCTACGCCCCAGGGGTCGTCGGCACCACCGGCATGTGGGATGAGATTGATCGCAAGATGAGTGAGATCAATGGTAAACCGCTCGGCCAAAACAAGGCCGATTATGTCGGCACGATTCCCTTAGGC
>CAKQZO010000195.1 GCA_934293835.1 uncultured Lacticaseibacillus sp.
CGTCTGGCAAGCCTTCGATGTGGCCAAAACGCCAGCTGGGAATGATGATGGTCGTGGGCACGCCGACGAGCTTGCCGATGGCTTCTACGCCGCAATTGAGCAACACGCGGTGGGTCGTGGTCGTTAATTCGATCGTTGCGGTTGGACTGTTCAAGAATCTCACACTGGTCATATTTTTCCTCCATGGATTTCAGTATACTACGGGTGGTAAACTAGAACCTGCGCCTGTGAGTTACAGTTTGGAGGTAGTGCTCGTCACTCACAGCATAGCTGCGCCATTGACGAGCGCGTGATGAATGATTCGCCCTGCAACCCCAGAAGATGCCGCGGCATGCGTGCCGCTGATCGATATTGTTTTTGAAGAGATGGAGATTCCGGCTTTGATGCGCATCCCCAAGGCACAACTGTACCCGATCTTCGAGCAAGCTTTCTTGCTGGAAGACTATCGCTACAGCTGGCCGCAGACCTTCGTGCACGAGACGGCCGGGCACGTCGACGGCATCCTCGTTGGCTATCCGCATGCCAAGGAGGCCCACATCGACGACGTTTTCCGCCCGCTGTTGCCTCAGATCGGCCTGGCAACAACGGCGGAGCTGTTCCCGGATACCGAGACCTATGCCGGTGAGTGGTACGTCGATACGCTCGCTGTTGCCGCCAGCGCTCAAGGCCACGGGGCCGGCACCGAGTTGCTACAAGGCATCGAGCCGCTGTTGCACCAGCGTGGCGAGCGGTGCTTGAGCCTGAACGTCGATCAAGCCAACCCCCGCGCCGAGAAGCTGTACAAGAAGGTCGGCTACACCAAAAATGGTGAGCTGATGATCGGCTCTCACCGCTACAACCATATGATTAAGGCGATTTAAGCTAAGGATACGGTTAACGAAAATAGGAACTGGGACGAAGGGTAACCTTTGTCTCAGTTCCTATTTTGGTTACATCCCGAAGCTGATGCCGACATCGTCGTGGCGAGCGAGGGGATTGGCGTTATGGACTTGGCGCCAGCGATCGAGGATGGCCGCCAGCAACAAGCCGGCAGGCACATCATCGGGATTGGGGATGTCGAGTTTAAACACGGTATTGCTGGCGGTGCCGGCCTCGGCGATCGTCGTGATGGACTTGACTCCGTGGTAGATGTGATACTGGTTGGCCAACAGGTTGCCGATGATCATCCAGTTGAGATCGGACACGAAGATGAACTCGCGCCACACTCCGGCCATCTTCTTGATCGAACCGACCTTTTGGCGGTTCACAAACAGGTCGTAGCGGGGAAAAAGGCCGACCGTCTTCTGACGAATCTCGCCAAGCTCGTGCCCGGCGATCGTGTGCAGGTTGAAGCCGTCGTTGGCGATTCCATGCCGACCGTTCAAGATGTAGACGGGCTTGAAGTCCCCGTCTTTGACAACGCTCATGCCGGCCTCTTTGAGGGATTGGGCATCGATATAATACAACACATCGCCGCCTCCTTGGTTACTGCTGACGTGCTTGTTCGTTTATGAGAATGGCGCGATCGATGGCTTGGGCCACACCGTCATCCGTGTTCTTGGCCGTCGTCCACCAGGCCATCGCCTTGATTTCAGGCACGGCGTTCCCCATGGCGACCCCGTATTTGGCCATCTTGATCATCGACGCATCGTTGAGGTTATCGCCGATGGCCATACATTCATCTAAGGTGAGGCCTTGGGTTTCGGCGTAAGCTTTCAACGCGTTGCCTTTTTGCGCCGCCAGTGCGTTGATCTCGATGTTGTTGACGGCACTTGAGGTGATGATCAAGCGCTTGGTGGCCTCGAGTTTCTGGCGCGCTGGGGCCAAAGCAGCTTGCCCGCCTTGGTCAAAAGCAATCACCTTATACACGATGAGATCAGGGGTGGTCAAAAGGGTGTGGTAGTCATCGACATAGTTGATGTCCATCAGCTCAAGCCGCGCTGCTGCCAGTGCCACGGCGATCTTGTAGCTGGTATCAGGGTTCAGGCGGACGAGCACGTCGGCGATTTGCTGAATGCGCCGAACACGCGAGTCAGAGTAGATGCCATGATTGGTGACCAGCTCGAAGTATAAGTTATCGGCCACTAGCGATTCAACGATCGTGGCGACGAGCTCTGGCGCGATGGCCGCTTCAACCGCCAGCTTACCGGCGGTATCAAACACCCGTGCGCCATTGACCGTGATGAAGGCCGTGTGTAGATCATGGGCGGCTACCAGTGGTTGGGCCTCACTGAGGCCGCGCCCGGTAGCGACCAGAAACTCGATCCCGGCGTTTTGGGCGCGCTGGATGGCCGCGGCATTGCCGGCCGACACTTCGAGCTTGTCGTTCAACAAGGTGCCGTCCATATCAGATGCGATTAAGCGAATCATAGTTAACGCCCTCCTTTTGACTTTTGCCGAACAGTTACAAGTCTAGTTTACCATGTTTTCTCTTGGCTTGGCACCGTGTACAATGAGAGCGGGAGGTCAGGTAATGAAGACAATCATCCATAATGACTGGCAGACCGTGCTTGCGCCGGTGTTTGCTAGTCCTGAATACGCGCAGCTCCATCAGTTTCTGAAGCAAGAATATGCAACCCAGACGGTCTATCCGGAGATGCACCACATTTTCCAGGCGTTCGAGTGGACGGCGTTTGCCGATACCAAAGTCGTCATCTTAGGCCAAGATCCTTATCACGGCCCTAACCAGGCGATCGGGTGCTCGTTTGCCGTGGCGCCTGGGGTGCAGCTGCCACCGTCACTACAAAATATTTATAAAGAATTACAGAGCGATCTTGGCTATCCGCCGGTGTCACACGGTTATCTGAAATCCTGGGCGCAACAAGGGGTGCTCTTACTCAACGCGGTGTTGACGGTGCGGGCCGGCAAGGCGTACTCCCATCAGAATCGCGGCTGGGAGCAGTTGACCGACGCGGCGATCGCCGCATTATCTGATCGCGGTGGGGTCGTGTTTATCCTTTGGGGAAGCGCCGCACGCGCGAAAGCGAAGGTGATCGACACCAACAAGAATGCGATCGTGCAATCGCCACATCCCAGTCCACTGAGCGCCTATCGGGGTTTTTTTGGTAGTAAACCGTTTTCTCAAACTAACGCGGCTCTAAGCGCGATGGGAGAAAGCGCCATCAATTGGCGCTTACCTAGTACACTTGAGGGCTAGTCAAATCAACGATAATGCGCTATGATTAGCACAGTAAAACGTTTTCTCTGGAGGGACTATATCGTGGACTTATTTGA
>CAKQZO010000196.1 GCA_934293835.1 uncultured Lacticaseibacillus sp.
TTATTCTCGCGCAAGTATTTGCGCAACACGGCGGTCGGCGGCATCTTCTACGGTGCGCAGGCGTTCACGTTCTTTGGCATCAGCATCTTTTTGCCGATCTTGGTGGCCAAAATGGGGATCGGCGACGCCAACTTTGTGACTTATCTGTATAACGGCTGCATGCTGGCCGGGGTGATCATTGGTACGATCATCTTCAACCGGTTGACTCGGCGGCAATTTCTGGTGGCTGGGTTTGCGCTATCAGCGGCTTGCTTGTTGATCATCGTGTTTTGGCGGCACATGCCCAATGAGGTGGAATTGGTGATTTTCTCGCTGTTCTCGTTGATCTTATCTGCCGGCTTAGTAATCGAAAATCCGTACATGTCCGAGCTTTATGATGCGACTGTGCGCGGCACCGGCGTGGGGATGGTTGTGATGATCAGCCGCTTCGGCGCGGCTGCCGGGACATTCTTGTTACCCGTAATCACAGCGCAGGCAGGTGTGAATGTCGCCATGCTGGTTTGTGGCGTGATTTTAGCTTTTGCAGGTATTTTCTGTTTCGTCTTTGCACCAGAAACTAGGCCGCAGGTGGGTGGCCAAAAGCCAACTCAAGAAGCAGCCAAGTGATGGCTTGTGCATGGCTCAGGCTGTTTTGCTGCGCGGAAACATGTTACACTAGGCTTATCGATAACGAAGGGAGCGAGCCGCCATGCGCAAAAAAGCCAACGGCAAAGCTTAATTTAACACTCACAAGCAGGCTCGCGACACGCAAACGGTAGCCTTGCTACCGTTTTTTGTGTGTCTGCAAGCAGAAGGAGTCAATGTGCAAGAAATCCATCAACAACCTGAAAAAGTCCTCGTCACCGGCATCAGCCGAGGCAAAGAAGACTTCGACTATACCATGACCGAACTGGTCGAACTCGCCAAGGCGAACAACTATGAAGTCGTCGGCGAATTACGCCAGAATCTCGATCGCTCAACCGCCGCGTATTATTTCGGCAGCGGGAAGGTCGACGAGATTCGCGAGCTCGCCGACGCGACAGACGCCACGACCGTTTTGGTCAACGACGAGTTGTCGCCTTCGCAGTTGCGCAATCTTGAGCGCGAAACTAAGCATCATATCGTCGATCGGACGCAGCTGATCCTCGAGATTTTCGCCAACCGGGCGCAGTCCAAGACGGCCAAGATGCAAGTCGAAATTGCTCAGTTGCAATATGCCTTACCGCGGTTGCATCCAAGCGCCAACAAGCTCGATCAGCAAGGCGGCGGTGGCGGGTTGGCTAACCGTGGGGCCGGGGAGACGAAGCTTGAAATGGATCGCCGGGTGCTGAACAAGCGGATCGCCCGGCTGCGGCGCGAGCTCAAAGACGCTGACATTGGTGAAGAAGTGCGGCGCGCTCAACGCGAGAACAAGGAGTTGCCGACCGTTGCCTTGGTCGGGTATACCAACGCGGGCAAGTCTACCACCATGAATGGGTTGTTAGAACTGTTCGCTGACCATCCGGAAACCAAACAGGTCTTCGAAAAAGACATGCTCTTCGCCACCTTGGATACTTCAGTGCGCCAGGTCGCGCTGCCTGACAAGCGCAAGTTCTTGCTGTCTGATACGGTTGGGTTTGTCTCTAAGTTGCCGCACACCTTGGTCGATGCCTTCAAGGCGACCCTGGCCGAAGCCGCCAACGCTGATCTCATCATTCAAGTCGTCGACTATGCCGATGAGCATTACCAAGAGATGATGACCGTTACCGAAAAAACGCTGGCCAGCATCGGCATTCATGACATTCCGATGATCATCGCCTACAACAAAGCCGACTTGCGCGAAGGCGCAACGTATCCAGAGGTCAACGGGGATGACTTGATCTACTCGGCACGCGATCACAACTCATTGATTCGCCTCACCGAGCTGATTAAAGGCCACCTGTTTGCCAAGGACCAAACCAACACCTACTTGGTTCCGTTCACCGCCGGTCAAGTCGTCGACTTCATCAACCGTGAAACCAGCGTCAGCGCGACTGATTACACGGCCGACGGAACGCGAATCACGACGACTGTTAATCCGATTCAGGCCGGCCAGCTTCGTGATTATCTGATTGAAGACTGAAATAAGAGTAGCCCTTTGCAAAACCCATAATGGGTTGCAAGGGGCTACTCTTTTGCGTTTATGACGTGGGCATGGTCATTGTTGGGCGAGCATCGTCTTGGTGACCAAGCGCATCTGGCCTTTGACGGCGATCGGATCGTAGTAGTACATCTTGGTGAAAGGTAGTTCGATCACGTGGTTGGCCTTGACGGCGGGCAACTGTTTCCAGACGGGATTGGCTTTGAGGTCGCTGAGCGTTTGTTTGGTGCCATTGGTGTTTGAGAAGAAGAGCCAGTCGCCAGCATAAGTCGGAGTTGCTTCTGTAGAAATCTGCTTATAGCCGGTACCGGTTTCGACTTTTTGTGAGGCAGCGTTGAGCTTGAAGCCCATCGCCGTGACGATTGCTGACCCGCCGCGACCCCAAGTGGCACCGTCGACATAGAGCTTGTTGGCCTGAAGGTCGAAGAAGGACACCGTCGTTTTGGCTGGGTCGATTCCCGCCGCCTTGAGCTTGGTGGCTTCGGTTTTTGCGGTTTGTTTCAGATCGGTGGCGACCGCTTTGGCCTTTTTGGTTCGGTTCATGTAGGTGCCGAACTTCGCAAGCGTCTGATAGACATCGCCGGTCGATCCATAAGGGACGTAAAGGACAGGCGCGATTTTTTTGAGCTTCTTCACGTCGGCTTCGTTGGAGGTGACGATCAGATCGGGGTCGAGCTTCAAGATCGCCTCTTGGCTCATCGCGTTGCCGAGATTTTTGATGCCCTTGGTTTGGTTATTACTCAGCCAAGGGTTGGCGAGATCCATCTGGGTGGAGCCGACGACATGGACGCCTAAAGCCAGCAGTTCGTCAGTATAGACGGTCGCCACGACACGCTTCGGGTGGGCGGGAATCTTCGTCTTGCCTGCGGTGGTGGTGACGGTGCGCGTCGCCGGGGTTTTGGTCGTTGCTTGTTTTTGGCCGCAGCCGGCGAGTAGCAGCCCTGCCGCAACGGCGACGAAAATGAGACGCTTATGCATACAAATTCCTCCTCGTATAGTAAAAGTTGTATCAAGTTCAAAGTTGTTCAGTCGACTTGAGTGCTACGTGATATCCTCTAG
>CAKQZO010000197.1 GCA_934293835.1 uncultured Lacticaseibacillus sp.
AATTTTATTGTGTTCGGATAGTCGCGTTGTCACGCTAATATTCGGCAAGCGTATCCGCTTGATCAATATAACAAGCCGAAATTCAGTCAATCAACAGAATATAGCGACTAGGATTATCTAAACAAAAAAACGCTTCTGGACCGCGATTCGTGAATTGAATCGCGGTCCAGAAGCGTTTAATCAGCCTATCGCATCGCATAATCGGTTGTCGGCGTGTTTTGAATCGTCCACGTCAGTGTCCCTGTGTAGTTCTGTCCGGCGCGCAGCTTGTTAAGCTGCGCGTTTGGCACCGTCAACAGCGGCTGGCGTAGTAGCTGTTCGAAGCCGATGTTCCTGTTATCGTTGGGATTGCTCAACACCACCTCGGGCTGGCCGACCTCCAGGTTCACGGCCTGCCACCCGCCGGTGCCCGCCGGTAGGCTCAACAGCGGCGCGATCTGGCTGTTACCATTCGTCCAAGCGCTCATCGCCACGGTCAGCTGCTGGTTCGGTGGCAGACTCCCACTGATGATGACAGGCGTCGAGCCGGTGCCAACCACCGCGTCGGGCTGGCCGATCCGATAGTTGGCGAACGTCCAGGCTCCGTCTGCGTTGAGCCGGGCCGTTTTCCCGCCACCACCACCGGCGCGCTTGGCCGCAAGCGCCGCTTTTTGCGTCGCATCGAGGCTATCGTACAGTTTCTGATAGTCGGCATCGGTCAACCCTTGAACGGAACTGGCCAGCAATTTGCTCGGGTCCAACGCAGCGACCAGTTGCTTGATGCTGGCCATGTTGGCGATTGCTGCCAACGTTGCGGTGGTCAGCTGCGGCGCCATCGCGTTGACCCCCAGGTTCGAGATGTTCGGCCAGTTCTCAAGCGCCTTGGTGACGACCGCGTTGGCCACCGCGTCGGGCAAGATCGTGTTACCGCCAGTCGAGATGATCGTCGCCAGCACGATGAAGGTGTCTGAGTTGACGCTGTCGAGGTTGTCATTATTGCTTAAGTCGATCTTCCCGCCAGTGCCGAGATAGCCGCGGTTGTTATAGTTCAGTGTCGTCAACACGTTCGAGGCGAGGTTGATGTTGCGCGTCTGCGACCCCAGGCTACTCAGCAGATCCGCATCGAGGCTTTCGAGCTCCTCATACGGCAGATTCCAGGTCACCACCGAGCTAGACGCCAGCGTGCGCGTGCGAAACATCGTGTAATACCAGGAGTTGCTCGTCACCCCTTGGCCGAACAGATTGTAGCCGAGATCGAGCGTCTCCAGGTGTGGCAACGTTTTGGTCTGAAAAAGGGCGAGCATTTTCACCCGATTGGCCGGTGAGGCGACTTGCGAGACGATCCCGGTCAAGTCGATCGTCTTGGCCTTCGTCGCGCTCATCATCACCGCCATCAAGACGTTAAAAATCGGCAGGTTTGCCGTGGTGTAAGGTTGCGTGCGGTTATACGCGACGCTGATCGTCGAACTGCCATCGAGCAACCCGGCCGCTGAATAACTCCCGTCGCTCAGGTCTTGGGCAAGCAACATGTCTTTGGTCGCCACGTATTCATCGGTGGTGGTCGCAAGGCTCGCGACCCATGAGGCGACGGTTGGAGCGGTCGCGGAGGTATAGGTACCATCGGCGTTTTGCGTCCGCGCCGCCAGCGCCACCGTCTGCCACTGCTGAACATCGGCCACGGTGACCGCCGCTGGCGCCACGCTCGGCGTCTTGCCTGTTGCATCGAGACTGTTGGCGACCATCACCGCCACGACCTGCTGAGGCAGATGCAAGTCCCCCACCAAGGTCTGATCGGGGTAGGTTGCCGCCGCCACCGGCTGTGTGGGACGCAAAAGGCCTGCGCCAACCAGCGCCGTCAGCGACATCAAGACTAATGTTAACCACTGGCGAAACCGCATCATACAGGCCTCCTCATCATTATTGGTGCTTGAGCCGGCTGAGCTCTTCTTCTAATGCCGCAACGTGCTTGGTAGCCTTTTGCTTCCGGCGCCAGAACCACACGCTTAATCCTATTAACCCTAACACGACGAGCACGGCGATGGCAATCGCCCACTTGTAGCTGGTCGGCAATCCAGCCTTGTGGGCAGGCGTCGCACGGGTCAGCGCCTTGGCCTTGGCCGCGGTAACCCGTACTTGCTTGGTCGCCTCTGTGCGGTAACGGTAGTGTTGACCATGTCCGTCAGCGTATTGCCCCTTGGCTGCCTTCTCCCAGTACACCGTCGTTTGCACACGATAGGTGCCTGCCTTGACATCGGCGCCCAGCGCCTTGACCTGACGGAGTTGCGAATTAGGTGCCATCTGGGCATCGGCCAAGCGCAAGGTCGTCGTTTTACCGTTCGGGGCCGTGATCTTGGACACCGCCTGAACGTGGTTAGCGAACGCCGCGGTCTGGTTGCGCACGGTGACACTGATCTGGTTGGTCGCGTCAAGCCGCGCCGCGCGCGCCTGGCCGACACTCAGCTTGGGCGTCAGGACCTGGTTGCGATTGCGGGCCAACACCGCCACCGAGTATTGATACTGGTTGACGACGCCCAGCTTGTCGGCCTTGCCGCCTTGGTTAGCTGGGGTGAAGATCAAGCCACCGACCAAAACGCCTGGAATCGCGGCCTTGGGCATCGTCAGCGTCGCCGTATAGGTCGTTGTCCCGTTGGCCGGCACGACCACCCGATTTGCCCCTTGCATCAGCTTGCCGATCGCGGCCGGCAGTGTGGGATCGGTGCGGTTGGCCTGGCCAGTATAGTCGATGATCCCGCTGTTGCTGGTCGTGGCCGTCGTTTTGTGCACGTTGACCGTGATCGGCTTAGTGGTCGTGTTAGTGAGCTTCACCTGCAAAGGCGCGCTTTGGCTGGCGTTCACCAAGAGGTCGAAGTAGCTGACCTCTTTATCGCGCTGATGCGTCGATTGAATCGGGGTCACGCCTAGGCTCGCCTGTGAAGCCGCCTGCACCGGCTTGGGGGCGGCGATAAAAAACACAAAAAGCAGCGCGATTAAGAGCTGCTTCGTGCGGTGCGATTGACTCATCACTTACCTCGATTAGTGTTGATCCGCGTCAGGCGTGTTGCCGACGGTCCAAGTCAGCGTGTTGGTCGCCGTGCCGGTGTGCAACAGCGTCTTGGCCTCGATGTGAAGCGCATAGGCCAAGTC
>CAKQZO010000198.1 GCA_934293835.1 uncultured Lacticaseibacillus sp.
GACGAGGACTGTGGTGCAAGAACCGTGATGATAAGTTGTCAATATAATCATTCCTTTGGTTTGTGATAGGTCTATTCTAGTCCTTTTTGTTGTGGCATGTGATGATTGAAAAGCCAACGTTGGCGCCCAAGTGCTTTCCAGCGTATAATAACCTTAATTAAGGAGGGCGACGTTATGGATGAAACATTCAAGGATAAGGCGCTCGAAGCGCTGGAGCAAGTGATCGACCCGGAATTAGGCATCGATATCGTTGACCTCGGGCTGATCTACGGGGTGGAGCTGGAAGCTGGGATCTGCACCGTGACGATGACGCTGACGATCATGGGTTGCCCATTATCCGACATGCTTTCAGAAGACATCGACACGACCCTCAGTCGGTTGCCTGAGGTGGATGAAGTTAAGATTAACTTGGTTTGGGAACCGGCCTGGTCGGTCGAAAACTTGACGCGCCAAGCCAAGATCATGCTCGGCATTCATTAACTCGAAGATTTCCTTGTGAGCCCCGATAACGGGCTTGCAAGGGGATTTTTGCATTCCCAACAAAAAAGGCGAGCCCGCAAGCTCGTCTTCTTTGGCTGTCACTTAAAGTGTTTCGGTGTTCAACGGCACTGGCTCGCCGAAATAGTATCCTTGAATCAGGTCGCAATGCGCCAGGGTGCAGAGCTGATCGATGTCATCGAGCGATTCGACTCCGGCGATGTCAAAGCGCTTGTTGCGCGAAGCGGCTCGGGCGCTCCAGAACTTGAGCCGGTCGATCAGGTCTTCTTCGTCGTTGTATGGACGCAGGTTCTGTAACCCGAACTTGTAAGCCGCGACGTAAGGCGTCAAGGCTTCGACGAGGCCGGGGAGGTTGTTGCCGCTGCCGACATCATCGATGCAGACTTCGATTCCGGCCTCAAAGAACGCCTTGGCGGCCGCCACGATGTC
The DNA here is from genome assembly GCA_934293835.1 of uncultured Lacticaseibacillus sp. GTDB lineage: Bacteria > Bacillota > Bacilli > Lactobacillales > Lactobacillaceae > Lacticaseibacillus. Next base: position 928 of record CAKQZO010000198.1, read on the forward strand.
GGGGTTGCTGATGCTGGCATCGTAACGCTCGGTCAACTCGACGGTCAAGATGACCGGCGTGTCCGCCTGAACGGCACGCACCATGTTCAAGAATTCGGGGTCAACAAAGTGGACGCGCTCGAGGTTAAAAGTGACCCGCGTGATCGTTGCAGGCAAGGCCGCAAGCGCTTGGCGCAACAGATGCTCGAAGTGGTCTGGCGGCAAGGCCGTGAAGTCTTCGGGTAATAACCACTGACCGTTGATATATTGCCGGACTAATAGTTCATAACCGATGGCGTCGGCTTCCAAAGCAGACGCGGCGAATCTTGGTTGGCCGTAGAACGTGATCATTGATGTTCCCCCATTTTGGAGACAATTTATTTGTCTCACACGAACTATCTGTGTGATAAACCAGTAATTTTATCATACCGCGTCACCTGGTAACGGTCAATTTAATCGTTGCGGTGACGGTTAACGAATTGAACGATCACCCAGAAAATCATTGGTTGTTCGGGGTAAATTGATTTGCATCAAGTTTTTTTCGCGCAGAGGGGCTTACACTTTAAGTGTCAATGAGAGAAAGGGGCGCAACATTATGAAAGTGCAACAGTGGATTCAAAAGCACCAGACTCAGATCACATGGCTGACCGCGGCGATGATTGGCGGCGGTTATGCGGCTAAATTCGTCGGTTTGAGTGCTGTTTACACAGTCTTGCTGGCCGTGGCATCGATCGTCGCGGTGATTCCGATCGCGATTCACGCGTATCAAGCCTTGCGGGTCAAGGTCATCTCGATCGAGTTTCTGGTCACGCTGGCCGTTATCGGCGCGTTCGTGATTGGCGAGTATAATGAGTCGGCGATCGTGACGTTCTTATTCTTGTTCGGGAACTACCTCGAACAAAAGACGCTCGCCAAGACACGGGCATCGATCAAGACGTTGACCGAAATGGCGCCGACGACCGCCAGCGTTCTCCAAGCAGACGGGGAGGTCGAAGAAGTCGATGTCGATGATGTCGAGGAAGACGATATCGTCCTGGTCAAAACAGGCGCATCGATTCCAGTCGATGGGGTCGTCGTCGAAGGTGATGGGTACGCAGACGAATCCGCGGTGACTGGTGAGTCGCGCGCTGTGACCAAAGGCGTCGGCCAAGACGTGTATTCTGGGACGATGTTAAGCGACGGTTTCCTGAAGATTCGTGCGACCAAGGTCGGAGACGACACGACATTCGCCAAGATCGTCGAGTTGGTCGAAGACGCCCAGGACACGAAGTCACACGCTGAGAAATTCATCGACCGCTTCGCCCAATACTACACCCCGGCGGTGCTGGTGTTGGCCGCGCTAGTCTTTGTCTTCACGCGTGATTTACGCACCGCGATCACGGTATTAGTCCTCGGTTGCCCGGGGGCGCTGGTGATCGGCGCGCCGGTGTCTAATGTTGCTGGGATCGGCAACGGCGCCAAGCGCGGCATTTTGGTCAAAGGCGGCGAGGCGATGGACACTTTCGCTAAGGTCGACACCTTCGTTTTTGATAAAACTGGGACGCTGACGACGGGGAAAACCGCGGTCAGCACCGTGAAGACGTACCGTGAAGATCCCGACCAGCTGCTGGCCATGACCGCGGCCGTCGAAGCATTGTCCGACCATCCCCTCGGCCGTGCGCTGGTGCAATACGCTGAGGCTAAGCAGATCGCCTATCAACAGCTGGCAGTCAGCGCGTCGCAGACGATCAAGGGCCAAGGCATCACGGCGACGATCGCCGGACACGATGTCTGCGCCGGGAACCGCAAACTACTCGATGCCCATCAGGTGGTCCTCTCAGGCGCGCAAGCAGAGACCCTGGCGTCAATGACCGCCGCCGGGTCGTCGGTTGTCATCGTGGCCATCGATCGGCAAGTAGCCGGAATTTTTGCCATCGCCGATCAGATCCGGCCGGACATGCAAGCGCAACTTGCCGCCTTGCGTCAGGCAGGCGCCAAGCATCTGGTCATGTTGACCGGTGATAACGCCGCAACTGCGCAACACGTCGCCGCGGCCGTCGGCATCGATGAGGTGCACGCGGAACTAATGCCAGAAGATAAGGTGACCTTCGTACAGAAGTTCAAAGATGAAGGGCGCACCGTTGCCTTTGTCGGGGATGGGATCAACGATTCGCCGTCGCTTGCGACTGCTGATATCGGCATTGCGATGGGCTCCGGAACCGATGTGGCC
>CAKQZO010000199.1 GCA_934293835.1 uncultured Lacticaseibacillus sp.
CTTCCCTGATTGTCGCAATACCAAGGCGATCGTCAAAGAGATCGGGGTCTTGTGCCCGCAATGCCATAAAGGCCAGATCGTTGAACGCAAGTCGAAGAAAAATCGTATCTTCTACGGTTGTGATCGCTATCCCGACTGCGACTTCGTCTCATGGGACAAGCCAGTCGGCCGTGACTGCCCGAAGTGTGGTCACTACTTGATCGAAAAGAAGTCTCGTGGCGGCAAGCAAGTGCTTTGCCCTAACGGCGACTACAAAGAAGAAGTCCAAAAATAATGCACCGCAAACACAGGGACCGCCAAGAAATGGTGAGCCCCGTGTTTTTGAATCGTAAAGAAAGCGCTATAATTAGTGATATGGAGGGAATCAATATGCCTAAAGTTAACGTGATCGGGGCCGGACTTGCCGGCAGCGAAGCGGCGTGGCAAATCGCGCAACGCGGGGTCGATGTTGATTTATACGAGATGCGGCCACAAACGACCACCCCGGCGCACCATACCGCCAACTTCGCCGAATTAGTCTGTACGAATTCGCTGCGCGCCAATCAGCTCAGCAACGCGGTCGGCTTACTTAAAGAAGAGATGCGCCACCTCAATTCGCTCATCATGGCCAGTGCTGATCAAACGGCCGTCCCTGCAGGTGGCGCGCTGGCCGTGGATCGCGAGCCGTTCAGTCAGCTGGTGACTGAGAAGTTGCAGACGCATCCCCGCGTGCATGTGATCAATGAAGAATTGCGTACTTTTCCCGAAGGTATCACGGTGGTAGCGACAGGGCCGCTAACCGCCCCGGGATTGGCGGAGGCCATCGCGGCGCTTAACGGCGCAGAAGGCCTACACTTCTTCGACGCGGCCGCACCGATTCTAGATGCCGAGAGCATCGACCGCAGCATCGTCTACAAGAAATCCCGCTACGACAAAGGTGAAGCTGCGTATCTCAACTGCCCGATGACCCGCGACGAATTCGTCGCGTTCCATGATGCGCTGATCCACGCAGAAGTGGCAGAAGGGCACGACTTCGAGAAGCTCGAGGTGTTTGAAGGCTGTATGCCGATCGAGGTGATGGCCAAGCGCGGCATCAAGACGATGCTGTTCGGCCCGCTGAAACCCGTCGGCCTCGCTGATCCGCGCACGGGAAAGGATCCGTATGCGGTCGTCCAGCTGCGCCAAGACAACGCTGCGGCCAGCTTGTTCAACATTGTCGGTTTCCAGACGCACCTCAAGTGGGGCGAACAAAAACGGGTCTTCCGCCTGATCCCCGGACTGCAAAATGCCGAGATCGTGCGCTATGGCGTTATGCATCGCAACACCTACATGAACTCGCCGAAGGTGCTGACCGCAACTTATCAAAGCAAGCTACGACCCGATCTGTTCTTTGCGGGGCAGATGACTGGGGTGGAAGGCTATGTGGAATCTGCCGCTAGCGGCTTGGTCGCAGGCATCAACGCGGCGCGCATGGCTCAGCAACAGACATTAGTGACTTTGCCGCACGATACGCAGATCGGGGCGATGGCGCAATACATCACCAATGCCAGCCCGCAGCATTTTCAGCCGATGAACGCCAACTTTGGTATTATGCCGGGGTTACCGACACGCATCAAGAACAAGCTTGAGCGTAACACCGCGATCGCCACGCGCGCGCTCACCTCACTGGCGACGTTTCAGACGACATTATGAACGATGCAGAAAAGTGCCTGAACCAGGCGCTTTTTTGGTGTCGCTTGTGAAAATGTGTTAAGGTATTTGCTGGAGGGAAAACGTATGCAGGTCGTCACCGAATTCTTACAGTACCTCTTGGTTGAACGCCATTACTCGGCCGAAACCAAGAAGGCTTATCAAGAAGACATCGAAGACTTCGTCAGCTTCTTGCAGGCTAACGGCGGCTTCACCAATTTCAATGCCGTCGACCATCTCGACGTTGCGACGTATCTGAGTGACTTATCCCAGCGCCAGCTGGCGCGCAGCAGTGTCGCACGGAAGATGAGCAGCCTGCGGAGTTTTTATCGCTACTTGATCCGCACGAATCAGGCGAAGACAGACCCCTTCGAGTTGGTCGAGACGCGCAAGAGCCATCACCACCTGCCACAGTTTTTCTATGAAGAAGAGATTCAGAGCCTCTTCGCCACCGTCGACGGCGACACCCCGCTCGACCAGCGCAACCGCGCGTTGCTGGAGGTGTTGTACGGAACCGGCATCCGGGTCAGCGAATGTGCGAACCTGACGCTTGGCCAGATTGACTTCGACCTCGAGTTGTTGCTGGTCCACGGTAAGGGCAACAAGGACCGCTACGTCCCGTTTGGCCGCTACTGTCAAACCGCGCTGCACACCTATCTCGACGACGGCCGCAAAACGCTGATGGCCAAGCTCGCTCAAAATCATGAGCGCCTGTTTGTGAATCAACACGGCCGGCCACTCACCGCACGCGGCATCGAATACATTTTGGATCAGCTGGTTCAAAAAACGAGCCTAACCAGTGGCATTCATCCCCATATGTTGCGGCACTCGTTTGCCACGCATCTGCTCGACCACGGTGCCGACCTGCGTTCCGTGCAGGAGTTGCTCGGCCACGCGAGCCTGTCGACGACCCAGATTTACACCCACATGACCACAGAACACCTGAAAAAAGATTACATGAAGTATTTTCCCAAGCACAATTAGGACCCAAGTCTGATGCATGTGACAGCTTGTCACGTTAGACTAGTCTCATTACTCAAATTGGAGGCACAATATGACAACAATCGCAGCAGTGCGCAAGAATGGTAAAACCGCGATCGCCGGTGACGGCCAAGTGACCCTTGGCGAAAAGGTCATCATGAAAGGCAACGCGCAAAAGGTTCGCCGGATTTTCAACGGTAAGGTCGTCATTGGCTTCGCCGGCGGGGTTGCCGATGCATTCACCCTGCAAGACTGGTTTGAAAAGAAGCTCGAAGCCCACGCCGGCAACCTTCGGCGCGCTGCCGTTGCCTTGGCCCAAGACTGGCGCAAGGACCCGACGCTCCAAAAGCTCGAAGCGATGATGATCGTCATGGACGAGCACGACTTACTGCTGGTGTCCGGCAGCGGGGAAGTGATCGAACCAGACGAAGACGTTGTCGCCATCGGCTCTGGTGGTAAC
>CAKQZO010000200.1 GCA_934293835.1 uncultured Lacticaseibacillus sp.
GTATACGTTGATCGAGTTGTTTCCCAAGCATTATCAAGAGCTCGTGTTGATTTGTGACAACGGCGGGGTCATCATGGATCGCGGCCAGATCGTCGCCAAGAACCTGCTGCCGAATCAGGCGATTCAAGAGATGTGTGCGACCGTGCTCGCCCAAACCGATGGGCGGCCGATGATCTGCGCCATCGATGGGGCCATCGCCCAAACCGGCGATGAGCAATACGACGCGGTTTATCGAGAATTTTACCGGGAGCTCGCGTATCGCGAGGACTTGACCAGCTGGCAAGGCGAGGCGGATAAGGTGACGATCTACCTACCACATGGCGATTCGGAACAAGTGTTCGAGCAAGTCATCAACCCCCATTTCGGTGCCCAATTCTCGGCTGCGGTGTCTGGTCCCGACTGGATCGACATCATGCCTAAAAACGTCAACAAAGGTACGGCGATGGCCGAAATCGGCCGCCGCCGCGGGATCACCGCCGATGCCATGATGGCTTTTGGCGACACGTTCAACGACGCGCAGATGCTCAGTTTCGTCAAGTACGGCTACCTGGTTGCCAACGCCAACCCGGGGATGCGCCAATACGCGCAGCTACACACCGCTAGCAACGACGAGTACGGCGTGGTCAAGGTGATCGATCAGGTCTTGGCCGCTCAATAGGCGATGGGTTTCTCAGAGATGAGGAACCTTTTTTGGATGCGCGCCAGATTAAAATGCGGAAAGCAGTGATCGTGAGGCGGCCGGGCTGGGCAAAGTGATGGTGTTGCCACAACGCTTAGAACAAGCGTTCGCACACACGCAACTCCTTATTTTGACTTTATTCATCGTTTGGGCACACAATCGCCATATTCACCGCAGAATCCGACCATGTTTACCTGCTATCCTGAAAGAACAATTTGATGAAAGCAGGTTACCTATGTCTTATTCAGAACTCATTCCATATCTTCCTACCGTCATTGGCGTCTTGCTACTGGTCATGTACGGCTTCATGCGGCGAGAAGTTGCCAAGAGTCTGCCTGCCCCTGAAGCTTCAGCCAAGGCGACCCTGATTGAACGACTACAGGCGTTCTTACGCCTTAGTGCGGTCGAAGCAGGACTCGCCACCAGTACTAAGCGGCTGGCGGTTGTCCTCGCGCTGACCAGCGTCGCGTACGCGGCTGCGATCGGTGCGTGGGGTCCCGAAGTGACGGGCTGGAGCGGCCTGTCTGCAACTTGGTGGTGGCTGCTCATCGCGCTAGGGTTGAACCTCGTTTACGCGCGCTTGCGACTCCGTGAATTGCGGTTGCGTGCCCATGCAGTGGCGCAGCTGAAAGCCACCGAACCTCAAGCCCTCGAGGCGTACCACCTATTTGCAGATGACCGGTGGTACGCGCAACTCGGTGCCACCGGCAAGTACCTGATTGCTGCGATCATTTGCTTCATGATCGCCGTGGTTTGTGCCATGTGTTTCTGGTAATAGTCAGCGCCGCTTCCTCAAAAAAATCGCGGAGGCGGCTTTTTTTCGTTCGCATTTAGCGAACCCTAATGGTTAAGTCACTAGAAAGGGGCATTGGCCATGCAAGTTTTATTCGTGAATTTTGTTGATGTTGAGACCACGCCTGAGCACTTGATTCAGTTGCTCGTTGATCCGCAATTGTGGCCGCGATGGCTACCTTATATCGATCGTGTCATCACAGATGTTGATGGGTATCATGTCATTCGCCACAACTCGTTTTTTAACCCGACCGAGCATCTGCAAATTGATGCAGGCGCCGACCTGATTCGCTACCTCAGCCGTGACGGATTGATCGAGTACCAACTCTTGTTTCGGCTTCATGAGATGCCGCACGCCACGGCGATCTATCAGTTCATGGTGCTGACTCATCAGCCACAACTACCGATGACGGTCGTCACGCCGTTGATTCGAAACACCTTTGCGACCAACCTGAAAACCTTGGCCCAGCTCGCCAGTCAGGCGTAGCAGCAAGTGGGAGGGGAACCTCCCAGAACATAAGTTTAGAAGAACAAATGTTCGAAGCGGGAGAAAACTTCACTATAATGTTTGCTTGACGCAACTCAAGTCGCCGTGATTCATCATTTGCTGTTCAGATCCAATCCGGTGAGCGTTAAGCGTCAACATCTATGGACAAGCACCAAAACGACGACGGACGAATATCTGCATCACGTGCTCAAGTCATATAGGAAAATAATACGCCTAGAAGCAAGCATCAAATGTGTGAGCATCAGCCGGAAAGCTTCAGCAATTATAAATTATAAACCATGAACGTGATGAGATTGCTGGTGCTACATGATCACGACATGGTGGTTATCGCTGCGACTCACAAACAGCCTTTAGCGAAGCTAAACGATGCGTCACGAGTTTAAGACTCAGCCACATTAATGGATCAACTGGGAATTTAAGCTCGATCCGGCGGGTTAGGGTGCGTTACATGGACCTAATAATTTAGCTACTTTCCTTAGTTTACATAATATATATTATGCGAAGTAACGCCAACGGAATTTATCTAAGCCAAACTTCAGCTTACGCTGATTTCAAGTTTGCCCGCCGTCACGCACGTTCACCACAAATTTAGTGCAAACAAAAACCCGCGACTCAGCTCGCGGGTTTCGTTTTGGTTAAGCTTCGAAAGCTTTTTGCAGTGGCGGCACCACTTGCTTCTTGCGGGAAACGACCCCAGGCAATGCCAAGCGTTGGTTAGCGTCGAACTTCTGGTTGAACGCAGCTTCCAGCTTGTCGAAGCCTTCGCCGAATGCCAGACCAGTTGAATTGGAGTTCAGGATATCAGTAGCAACCAGCAAGAACAGATCGTAGCCGTTCTTTTCGCTTTCGGCCTTCAAAGTGGCTTCGATGTCGGCTTGGCGCGCATAGATCTCTTCCAAATCAACGACATTGACTTGCCCGATGCGAACGGTCTTGCCAGCCATATCGAAGGACTTCGCGTCGCCTTCGGTAATGTCTAAGTCAGACTTCGCCGCTAGGTTCGTGCCAGCCTTGAGCATTTTCAAGCCGTAATCTTCAAGATCAACACCGGCGATTGCGGCGAGTTCTGGCAAGATCTCGCGTTCCAGATCGGTTGTGGTTGGGCTCTTGAGCAACAAGGTGTCGCTG
>CAKQZO010000201.1 GCA_934293835.1 uncultured Lacticaseibacillus sp.
TGTGGTAATTTAGATTGTAGACAGAAGTTCTACCATACGTAAGCCTATTAGTGTCTTTCACGGTGCAAATTATAGCACATTTACGGATACTATGTGCAAAGTGTCTACGACACAAAACAAGGGCAAGGAAACACGTCCTTAAAAGAACGTGTTTCCTTGCCCTAATTCAAAAACACGGTACCGCTCCCCGGCGGCTACCGTGTTTTTGCTTTCCTACTGCTCTGCGGCCTGAATCTTCGCCAGCGCGCGATACTGGGCCGTCATCCATTCCACGTAGGTCTTGTTGGCAGGCAAGGTTTCGGTGACCTTAAGCACCGGGATGCCCGCAGCGCGACACTTCTTAACGAGGTTATCAACGATTTTACTTTGGACCTGGGTATTCTGAACGAAAAACGCGATCTGCTTGGCCTTGATATCAGCCTCCAGCTGCCTGATGTCGCTGGTGCTTGGATCTGTGCCTTCCTCGATGGTGTTGGCAAAATGCATATCGCTGACCTGATAGCCAAGATGCTTTAACGCATTGACAAAGACCGGCTCGGATACTGCCACTTTCTTACCATTAGCGTTGGCCTTGAGCTTGGCGATCAACGTCGTGAGTGGTCGCAGCGACGCGATATAAGCCTTGGCGTTTTGCTGATAATCCGCTTTGTGCGCCTTGTCCAGGCGGCCGAATTCTTTGGCCAAGGCGTTGGCCATGGCCGGCATGGTCTGGGGCTTATACCAGATATGTTCATTTTCACCATCTTTGACGCCGACGACTTGCGCCGCAGACACCGTTGCGATATCACCGCCGCTCCCCTTGACCAGCTTATTCATCCACCCATCATAACCGGCGCCGTTGTCGACGACCACATCGGCCTTGGCGACCTGCTTACCGACTGCTGCGGTGGGCGTAAAATCGTGGGGATCGACGTTCGGATCGTTGATAATCGCGTTCACGCGCCCGTGATCGCCAGCCACAGCCTTGGCCACTTGCCCATAAAAGTCAACACTCGCCACGACATTCAATTGCTTATGCGCGGCCGCTTTGGTTGTCCCACAACCCACTAGCACGGCCCCCAAAGCCAATATTGCCACAAAACTGAACCATTGTTTCTTGAATTGCATCTGTATCTCCCATCTCATTTGACTGCTCGCATAAGTATTGACGGTTGTTCACCGTCTATTTGTAAAACGTATCATTTACGATTTACATTTTGCTGGATGCTAATCCGACTCGCCTGGCGCTTGGCTTCGTGCAACACGCGCAATGCATGCTTGCGTGTCTTGATGTTAGGACTTTTCATCTGCCGGCGCGCAGTTGCCATATCTGGTTTACTCATCTTATCCTCCTTGTTAATCGTAATAGTTACGAATTTCAACAAATAACAGTCTACCCCACTTGCTAAGCGGCTGTCAATTGCCTTTTACTTACTCACTGGATTGCCCCCGTGATTCTGCGAATCATTAAACACCAAAACCCCTTCACCTCGCAATTCAAACAACGAATCGTGAGGTGAAGGGGTTGCTGAAATATTCAAAACTCATCTTCGACGATCTTAAGGCGGTGCCGGTCATTTTGATACATGATCGTACCGATGGTGATCGCCCAAAAACAACTCATCAGGATTCGCCGGCCATTAAATACTGTCCCTGCGTCGTGGTCAAGTAGCACCGCCAGCAAGTGATAGGTCGCGCCTAGTATCGGTGTCATCACGAGCCACTTGCGCCGCAACCGCCGCCTTGCTTGCGGGTAGGCGCCCGCTGTCACCTCATGATGATTGATTCCCGCTCGCCGCACTGTCAGGTTGACCGTTAAGATGATCACCCACAACGCGCCTAGAAACTGGATCATCGCCAACAGATAATAGGCCTGTTCAAAGTCATGTATCGGCAGTAACACGCCACCCACTGCCAAGAATAGCTCGAACCCAAAGATGGCGACGACCGCATTGATCGATGCGCGGCCGATCACGGCCACTCGTTGCTCGTCAAGGACCCCCTCCACGCCAAAAAAGTGCGCGATGACACGCTTGTACCACTGTTGTCTCATTTTGCTTCCTCCTGCCAAAATAATGTGTTCAAATCCGTTTGTAGCGCCCACGCCAATTTGAGACAAAGATCCAAGGAAGGATTGTACTTGTCATTTTCAATTAAATTGATCGTTTGTCGGGCCACGCCGATTCGTTCGGCCAAGGCCAGTTGCGACAACTTCTGCGCCCGCCGATACTCACGAACATGATTCATTGTTTCCCTCCTCAGATTACTCGCTCTTGCCGAAATGTCATGTTTATATGACATTCACAGCATAAACCGTATCAGTCAGTATGTCAACTATAATGTACTTTTTAAAATCTTCATATTCACACCAAATAAACACGACCCCACCAAACTCAAAAATTTGGTGGGGTCGTGTTGATGCCGATTGTAACTTAAACTTCGCGAACCAGATTATACCAGTGCTCTCCCGCGTGCGCTGAAGCAGACAGCCCTTCATTAACGTAACCATTGGCTTCATAAAACGGCACCAGGCGCTTCAGACAGGTTAAAGTAATCCCTCGCCGGCCTTGGCCAGCCGCGACCGCGGCAAACTGGGTCAACAGTTGGCTTCCCAGGCCGTGACCTTGAGCGCCAGGGGCGACCGCGAGGCTGAGAATTGCCAGATAAGGCGCGGCTTTGGCATTAGGTTGCGCGCTGACAAATAAATCATCGGTCAAATGCCGTGCAACAATCGCCGGCCCGACGATGTAGCCTTGAACCACACCTTGAGCCACCGCAACGATGAACGTATCGGGATATTGGCCGATGCGTGCGGCCATACTGGTGGTAGTTGCCGCCTCTTCAGGCGTAAAGCCGGCGTTCTCGATCGCCATGATGGCCGTCAGATCGCTAGCTTGAGCAGAACGAAATTGAATCAATGTGCCACTTCCTCATGAATGATGCTATCAGCATAGCACTATGGGTTTTGCACCGCCACCCCAATCAGCCCCGGACCGGTATGCACCCCGATTGCAGGTGACACCGAGCCCGTGAAGCGGACCTGGCGCCCTGCTTCTTCTACCATCGTCGTCACCGTATGCAGCAATGCCGGATTGGCGCCAT
>CAKQZO010000202.1 GCA_934293835.1 uncultured Lacticaseibacillus sp.
GTTTTGGCGACCAAGACGGCCTTGCAACTAGGCGACATCGCCTTGACTGAGGCGGGCTTCGGTGCCGATCTCGGTGGTGAGAAGTTCATGGACATCAAGGCACCGATCTTGGGCAAGACCCCTGATGCGGTCGTACTCGTGGCCACCGTGCGGGCGCTGAAATATAACGGCGGACAAGCGCTGAAAGAATTGACCAGCGAAAACCTCCCGGCTCTGAAAGCCGGGCTCGCCAACCTTACGCGGCACATCCACAACATGCAACGCTACGGCCGCCCGGTGCTAGTCGCAATTAACCAGTTCACCAGCGACACCGATGCCGAGTTGCAGTTGTTGATCGATGCCTGTGCAAAGATAGGTGTTGAGGCCATCGCCGCCGACGTTTGGGGGCAAGGAGGCAAAGGCGCACTGGCACTCGCCGACGCCTTGGTCACTACCTTGAAGAAGTCCAGTACGTTCACGCCGCTGTATGCAGTTGATCAAGACGTGAAGACCAAGATTCAGACAATCGTGCAACAGATTTATGGTGGGGCAGATGTTGTCTACGACCACAAGGCAGAACTCGCCTTGAAGACGGTCGCGGCTAACGGCTGGGAACACCTGCCGATTTGTATGGCCAAGACCCAATATTCCTTGTCGGATGATCCTAAGGCTCTGGGCGCACCGACAGGCTTTACCATGCATGTCCGTGACATCATCCCTAAGCTTGGCGCCGGTTTCTTAGTCGTCATGACCGGTTCCGTTTTGACCATGCCTGGCCTGCCAAAACGCCCCGCGGCGATGAACATGGATGTCTCAGATGACGGTGTGATCTCGGGGTTGTTCTGATGCCGACCTGGCCGAACAATCCGCTATCTACGCCGCAATTGACTGCGGCGGAAGCCATGACTTTTCCCGATACGCAAGGCTTTGTCCCGGGCTGGGGTAGTCTGACACCGCGCCTGATCTTGGTCGGTGAGGCCCCTGGTGAAACTGAAGTCACCGCCAAGCGGCCGTTCACCGGCAGGGCGGGAGGCAAGCTTGACCTGATGCTTGAGGCATTGGGCCTGAGACGAAGCGATGTGTTTATCACCATGAGTTTCCATCGCCGGCCGACTCGAGTGCGCAATGGCAAACTTGCCAACCGACCGCCGACACAAGCCGAATTGCTAGCAGAAGGTTGGCTACTCGATGCCGAACTGGCAGCCTTACCGCCGACTCCGATCTTAGCGATGGGTAACACGGCTCTAGCGCGCCTTGATCATGGCCGCGTCAAAGATTTTCATGGGCAAGTCAGGCAAGTGCATCGCTTGCAGCTACAAGCCGGGGTGCTCGTTCCCGGTGCCGGGTGCTTGTTAGCCGTATGCGCACATCCCGCGGCGCTTTTGTACCGGCGGGCGACTCAGACACAGACGCTCGCCGACTTGCACCAAATAAAACTTGCTTTGGAGGCTTTTAATTGTTGATTTATGTATTCTTGGCCGCGGCGTTGGTCGCTTGCGACCAACTGATCAAGGCCTGGGTGGTCGCCCACCTGGCGATCGGTCAGACGATCAGCTTCATCCCTGGAGTCTTGAGCTTGACTCATATTAAGAACACCGGGGCTGCTTTTTCGATGCTGGAAGGCAAGCAGTGGTTCTTCTACATTATCACCGTGATCGCCGTCGGGGTTGTCATCTGGCTGTGGCGTGATTCTAAGGGGTACCGCACTTATCGCTTGGGTCTCGTATTCATCCTCGCTGGCGCCTTGGGGAACTTTATCGATCGTCTGCGCCAAGGATTCGTCACCGATATGTTTCAGGTGGATTTCATGAACTTTGCCATTTTCAATTTTGCCGATGCGTGTTTGACTGTCGGCGTCGTGCTGGTTTTAATTCACCTGCTGTTTTTTGATGGTAAGAAGGCGCGCCGATGAATACCTTCACCATCACCACTCAAAGCGGGCGCTTGGATAAGGTCATTGCTGACACGCTCACAGAAACGACGCGCTCGCAGGCGCAAAAATGGCTGCAGCACGGCCGCGTCACCGTCAATGGTGAGGTGGCGGCGGCTAAATACAAGGTGCAACCCGGCGATGTTGTGGTGATCGATAAACCCGAGCCGGTACCGCTGATGGCCAAGCCTCAGGCGATTCCGCTCGACATCGTCTATGAAGACGATGCCGTGATCGTCGTCAACAAGCCTCAAGGGATGGTGGTCCACCCGGCACCGGGACATCCCGACAACACACTCGTGAATGCGATTCTCGGTCATACCAAGTTGACAGGCATCAATGATGTGTTGCGCCCCGGTATCGTCCACCGGATCGATAAAGACACAAGTGGTCTACTGATGGTTGCCAAGACACAAGCCGCCCAAGTCAGCCTCGCCGCCCAATTGAAAGCAAAGACATCCAGTCGCCAGTACCTGGCGATCGTTCATGGTAATCTCAAAGAGGATCGCGGTACGGTGACCGCACCACTCGGACGCGACCCTAAAGACCGTAAGAAACAAGCCGTCGTCGCCGGTGGCCGTGCCGCAGTCACTCACTTCACGGTTCTGGAGCGCTTCGGCAGCTACACACTGGTGCGTTGTGTGTTAGAAACCGGCCGCACCCACCAGATTCGTGTGCACATGGCGTACATTCACCATCCGGTCGCCGGCGATCCCTTGTATGCGCCGAAGCGCACGCTGCCAGGCAATGGCCAGTTCCTGCATGCCGCTACCTTAGGCTTCACGCATCCGGTTTCAGGCCAATGGTGCGAGTTTCAAGTCGACCCGCCTCAGATTTTTGAAAAAACTTTGGCTGATCTGCGTGCAGGCGTTGACAAAACCCGCTTAATTCGATAAGCTTATCACAACTTAACAAGCACCTTTAACCAAGTCCAGAGAGGCTTAGAAGGTATCGTTCCTGTTGCGACAGGAGAATTGTACGACTCACACGGTCGCCTTCTAACCAAATCTGGCTAGGAGGCGATTTTTTTATGCCTCTGGTTCAAGGTTGACAACCAAAAGGAGAGCATACAATGGCAAAACAAGTCGTCGACGGGGTTACCATGCAACGGGCAATCACGCGTATCACCTACGAAATCATCGAGCAGAACAAGGACCTAAAC
>CAKQZO010000203.1 GCA_934293835.1 uncultured Lacticaseibacillus sp.
GTTGTCAGCTAAAGGCGTCGGGTTGCTCGCCCAAAGTCCGGAGATGACGGTTGCCTTAGTCTTTGGGACGATCATGGGGGTGGTGTTGTTGCGCGGAATCGCGGCCGGGCCGGTGATCGCCAGCGGGATGACATACGTGTTGCTCACAATTTTTAATCTAGTGCCTCAGCACTGATAAGGAGATTTTTTTAATGAAATTGAACGGACAGTTGTTGACTGCGAACGTCACCGATCATAACGACAAGCAGGTTTTCGCTCAGTATCAAGGAGAGACTTTCGCCATTGATGCGTCAGAATTTGAGGCGATTCCAGCTGACGGAACGCCCTTGGCCGGTTTCGTCTATGAGAATCAGCATGGCGATGCGCGCATGACGACGCACATCCCGAAGGTTGGGCACGACCACTATGCTTGGGCGACCGTCGTCGAGGTGCGGCACGATTTAGGCGTGTTCGTGAACATCGGGTTGTCAGACAAGGATATCGTAGTGTCGCTCGACCAATTACCGGAGCTGAGTCGCCTCTGGCCGGCGCGCGGGGATAAGTTGATGGTGGCGCTCACGATTGATAAGAAGCATCGATTGTGGGGTAAACTTGCTGATGAAACGATCATCCGCGCCGTGGCGAACCTCGGGAAGCCCAAGCAGATGAACCAAGACGTGACCGCAACTGCCTATCGCCTGAAGATGGCGGGGACTCATGTCATCACTGATGACTTCTATCTGGGCTTCATCCACCCCAGCGAACGCGAAATCGAACCGCGGCTAGGAGAGGTCGTGCAGGCGCGCGTGATCGGGGTGCGGCCGAATGGCGAACTCAATCTGAGTTTGAAGCCGCGAGCATTCGAAGCCATCTCCGACGACGCAGCGATGGTGCTCGCCGTCCTTGAACATAGCCAAGATGGCACCATCACGTTCACCGATAAAAGCGATCCGGAAGCGATCAAGGCGGCGTTCGGTATCAGCAAAGGGGCCTTCAAGCGGGCGCTGGGCAATCTGATGAAGGCTAAGAAGATTCAACAGCACGATGGGGTCACCGAGCTCGTTAAATAACGATTTGAAATAAAGCAGGGACAATATGGAACAATTAATTTCAGATTTTGTTCATTATCTTGATGTTGAACGCGGGCTGGCGCCGACGACCCAGACCAGCTATCAGCAGGACTTACGTGAGTTTGCCGCGTGGCTGACCGGCGAGCAACTCGGCGAATTTCCGAGCGAACTCGGTGTGATTCAAGAGTTTTTGCGGGTCCAGACATCGCTTAAGGCCGCCAGCTCGATGAGCCGGATGATCTCCGCGATGCGCAAGTTCTATCGGTATCTGTTACGCGAAGAAGTGATCACCGAAGATCCAATGACTCTGGTGGCTTCACCGAAGCCTGCGCAACATTTGCCGGCGACGCTTTCTAGCAATGAGATCGACCGATTGATGGCTGCTCCTAACGTCGCGAAGCCGTTGGGAATGCGTGATCGCGCGATTTTTGAATTGATGTACGCGACTGGATTGCGGGTATCAGAGGTCGTCAATCTGCGCCTCGATCAGCTCCACCTCACCCTGAATCTGTTGCAGGTCACGGGGAAGGGGGACAAAGAGCGAATCGTCCCGATCAGTCCCCAGGCCGTTGAGTGGGTTCAACACTACCTGCAAGAGGCGCGTCCGCGTCTGATCAAAAACGGGGCCCCGGTGCAGGTGTTCGTCAATTTTCATGGCCGGCAGCTGACCCGGCAAGGCATTTGGAAGAACCTCAAGGCGTATATCGATGCACTGGGAATCGAGAAGAACGTGACCCCGCATACGCTTCGGCATAGTTTTGCGACGAACTTGCTGGCTAATGGCGCGGATTTGCGTGTGGTTCAAGAATTATTAGGACACAGCGACATTAGCACGACCCAAATCTATACGCATCTGGACAACTCACACCTGGTTGCGGTCTATCATAAAGCGCATCCGCGTGGTTAAGGTAACATTTGTCCTCAGCTAGTGGATATGATACAGTAGCCTCTGAGAGTAGTTAATCTGGAGGCTATTATGCTGACGAAATATAAGCACGATTACGCGAAGATCGCGATGGGCTTTTTGTCGTTCATCCCTGATCTGAAGGACATGGACCATCTCCAAACCGAATTGCGATTGTACACCGAAGACCCCACCCATGTCTTGTATCTCTACCGCGAGAACCGCGATGCGGATTTTGAGGGGGTCGTGGGTGTCGAATCGGCGAACGAATTCGTGATGTTGCGGCACCTGAGCCTTTCGCCATCGGCGCGTGACACGAAGACGCAATTTGCCGCGTTGAACGATCTGGTGGCGATGTATCCGCAACAAAAATTGATGGGGTCACTGGAAACAGCAGGCCTGGTTGCCAAATTCAATCAATATAGAAAAGAGGGTCCACATGGCACTGACACTGGTGCTTGATGATTTTTCTGGGCCGTTAGACTTATTGTGGCATTTAATCCGAACGAACGAAGTCGACATTTATGATATCCCGATTGCCGAGATCACTAGCCAATATCTCGATTACCTGCACCAGATGCAGGAATTGCGCTTAGATGTGGCCGGTGATTATTTTGTTGTGGCCGCAAGTCTGATGGCGTTAAAGAGTAAGCTCTTGTTGCCCCAGCCGGAACCTGAAGATAGCGCTGAAGGCGAGGCCTTCGATCCGCGTGCCGATCTGGTCGCACAGCTGTTGACCTATCAAGTTTATCAAGAGGCTGCCAAGGGCTTGCAAGCGCGCGAACAAACCCGCGCGTTGTCGTTTGCAAAAGATGAGACTTTGCCTCCGAATGATTTGACTGTGCCGATGGCGCCGGGTGCGGTCAAGCTACGTGATTTGGTCCAGGCGATGAGTACCGTGGTGGCCCAACAAGTCGCCACAGCGCAGACGATCGCCCATATCGAGGCCGAGCCGATTTCATTGAGTGAGCGCATGGGGGCGGTGATGGCCACCCTTGGGGCGAAGAAAAGTTGCCGGTTTGCAGAACTGGTCGCCAAGCCTTCTGTTGATGGCGTCGTGACGACGTTTTTGGCGATTCTGGAATTGCTGAAGTCTGATC
>CAKQZO010000204.1 GCA_934293835.1 uncultured Lacticaseibacillus sp.
CTCCAGCTCGCGCATGGTGTCGAGCGTGGCCTTGTGCTCGGTCTTGACGGAGATGAGGTGGCGACCGCGCTGCTTGACACGCCACCGATGGATGCGATCGACTTGGCCGCGCTAGGAGCAATCTGTGACATCGTTAGCTTGACTGACGAGAATCGCATCATCGTTCAACTCGGCCTCGCCCAGATTCGCTCTGGCGCGCGTCTAGGGTTGAATGCATTGCTCAACGCGGCGGACATCAAGCCTGATCAGGTGAATGAACAGACGGTCGGCTTTGGCATCGGGCCACGTCTCAACGCGCTGGGCCGCCTCGGCGACGCGAACCCCGGCGTGACCTTGTTGACGACATTCGACGACGACGAGGCCGCGCGCTTAGCAGCCAACGTCAACGAGCGTAACAGCGAGCGGCAGGGACTGGTGCGCAAGATTGCCAAAGAAGCACTGGCCATGGCGCAAGCCCCCGAGAATGCGGCCAGCAAGACGCTGGTACTCGCTAAATCTGGCTGGCACGAAGGCGTCTTGGGCATCGTCGCCAGCTATGTGGTTGAGGCAACAGGGAAGCCGACCTTGGTGTTGAACATCAACGCCGATGGCACCAGTGCCAAGGGCTCCGGCCGTTCGGTGGCGAAATATCATCTATTTAATAGCCTCGAGCCGGTACGCGAGCAGATGACACATTTTGGTGGCCACGCGATGGCTGTCGGGCTGACTGTGCCCACGGCCAACCTCGAGGCGATTCATACGGCGATGGAAAAAGCCGCGGCCACGACGCTGGCTTCGGTGACCAAGCCCGAGCAACCGATTGCTGCACGTCTAACTGCCGCTGAGCTGACCTTAGAGAATTATCATGCCTTGCGCCAGCTGGCCCCTTTTGGTGAAGGCAATCCCGAGCCGGTGTTCAGTCTGCGCCCAGAGCGCCTTGATGGCATCAGAAAAATCGGCAAAGCCAAAGACCATCTCAAGTTCACCGCAGATGGGGTCGATGTCTTGGCGTTCGGTCTCGGTGACCAGGCCGCAACCCTGGCTGCGGCGAGTCAGGTGAAGCTGGCCGTGACGCTGGATGAAAACACCTGGCAGCAGCGGACGAACTTACAGCTGCGCCTGACCGATTGGCAACTGCAACAACCCGATGTGATCGACATGCGCCTGCCGCAGCCGAGTGCCGAGCAGTTCCGCGGCGCATACACGTATGTCTTCTTCGATCGGCGAACACAGAATGCGATGACGCGGCGCTTCACGTTCGGCGGGCCGACGATCCTCGCCGCTGACTTAACTCCAGACACGCCTGACGCCGTGTTGGTCGATCTGCCTGCCGACGAGGCGAGCCTGCAGGCGACCATGGCCCAGCTGCAGCCGCCGGTGCGCATCGTCTTCGCCGCCGATCCTGCGCGGCTGGTGCCAATGCCACAGCGTGAGGAATTCGGCCGCGTCTTGGTCTTCTTGCGTCAACACCCGGGCTTTGATAAACACCATTTGCCGGCTTTGGCGCAGGCAGTGCATGTGACAACTTTGCAAGCAATTTTGGCCGTACAGGTGTTTTTCGAACTGGGATTTGTTAGAATAGAGGGTGCGCTGATTTCTGCCAGTGACCAGCCGACCAAACAGCCGCTGAACGCGGCACAAGCATATCAAGACCGCGCCGCCTTTTTAGCGCTCGCGACCCATCTGCAACAAGATGATCGTGCGACGTTGAGTTCGCGGCTGTTGCGGTTTTAATCCAGAATGTGAGGCACAATCTGCATGTCAATTAACTTCAAAGACTACATCGCCAGCGTCCAGGACTTCCCGGAGCCTGGCATCGTCTTCCGCGACATCTCGCCGCTGATGGCCGATGGCAAAGCGTATGCCGCTGCCACAGATGAAATCGTCGAATATGCCAAGGACAAAGGCGTCGAGATGATCGTCGGCCCTGAGGCACGAGGCTTCATCGTTGGCTGTCCAGTCGCGTACAAGCTTGGCGTTGGCTTCGCGCCTGCCCGTAAAAAAGGCAAGTTGCCGCGCGAAACCGTCAGCGCCAGCTACGATCTCGAATACGGTCAAGCGACGCTATATCTCCATAAAGACGCGATTCGCCCCGGCCAGCGCGTCCTCGTGTGTGACGATCTTCTGGCGACCGGCGGCACGATCGCGGCGACGATCGAATTAGTCGAAAAGCTCGGGGGCATCGTCGTCGGCACGGCCTTTTTGGTCGAGTTGACTGACCTGCACGGGCGTGACAAGATCGGCGACCACGACATTTTCACCTTGATGGAGTATCAAGGAGCCTAAATTGAATTGTGATTGCGACAGGTCCGCGGATGCGGGCCTGTTTGACTTATCGCTTACTTTTAGAATGTGGTACAATATTGGTATGAAGGAGCACGGCCATGGCAAAGCATAAGAAAGATGACAAGACGCTGGTTGAGAAGATGCTCGACAAGCAAAATATCGCGTACACGAGCTACACGTTTCCGACGGTGCAAGAAGGGGATGTCCAACAAGTCCAAGTGGACCACCTCGATGTTCCTGAGCACCGCATCTACAAGACGCTGGCGTTGATCGGCAACAAGACGGGCCCGTTGGTTGGCGTCGTGCCGATCGATCGCCACATCGACTACAAGAAGCTGAGCAAGGCCTCTGGCAACAAGAAGGTCGGGATGATTCCGCTCAAGGACTTGGAGAAGACTACCGGCTACATCCATGGCGCGAACACGCCGATCGGCATTCATGCGCGCCACAACTACCCGATCTTCATCGGTGAAGAGGCGGTGGGGGAAAAGGAGATCATCGTCTCTGCCGGCAAGCTCGGCCGCTCAGTCGGCATCGACCCCAAGGCGCTCGCCAAAAGTGTGCGCGCCCAGTTTGCCGATATCACCGCACTCGTGCCTCAGGAATCAGACTAACCGTCGGCACCTACGGCTACGACGAATAGGAGGAAGCATATGTTCACAGCAAACCACAGTCGCTTCGCCACTTACGGCGTCATCGCCCATCTACCCGGCGAGATTATTGACAGTATCTGGTTGATCATCGATCAGAACCTGCAAGGGGTGATCCCGTTGGAC
>CAKQZO010000205.1 GCA_934293835.1 uncultured Lacticaseibacillus sp.
GTCACACTGATCGCCACCGCCACCAAAACCTCGAGCAACGTAAATCCACGCCGACTCATTTCAACGCAAACTTCGGCGGCTCCGAGCCAGCCTGATAAACTAATTGTGCGGCCTGTTCTTGCTGGCTGGTCGAGATGATACCAGCACTGGCCAGACTAGCCACGCTTACAAAATCACTTGTCTTCTTACCCACTTGCTCATAGGCAACGGCGATCTGCATGTTCATCGTCTCCATCACAGATTGTAAATTCTGCTGGTTGGCCCGCTGGATCTGGCCGCGAATCGTCACGACAAGCGTCAGGGTCAACACGATAATGATACCCAACGCTGCCAGAACTTCGATCAGGGTAAACCCTTTTTTACGTCTCGTCACCTCAGCGCCTCCTTTATTCACTGGCCAATACTTTGATATAGCGGTCCTAGGATATCCATGTACACCCATACGATTTGTCCGCCGATCAGCAGAAACATCACCGGCTGTACTAAGGTCAATAACCGTTCAAAGCGTTGCCGCAACTGCCCAAACAAGTTACGGGCGAACATCGTGATCCCGGCCTGTACTAGAGGGGTGGGCTGCCCAAGTTGAAGCAACTCGACTGCCGGCGGATAGATCAGCGGCTGCTTCAGCGCGATCGCCAGTGGTTGGCCTGCATCTAACGCCGCCACCACGTCTTGACCGACGCGCCGCAATACCGTGGCTGGCATACGTGCAAGCTGGTGGCAATATGCCACCAAGTCTTCACCTGCGGCCAGAAACTGGCTGGCCCCAGTCATGAATTGATACTGATAATATCCGCGCACTAATCCGCGTATCCCTGGCACATACTGGCTCAACCGATAACGCATTAATGGTTGCAATAGGCGCGATGCCAGCCACACTCCCAACCCACCACCACCAAGACCCGCTACGATCCCGATCTGCCAGCGCCAAGAACGCGTCGGCGTCAGCTGCAACGTCGGCAAGACCCCCAGCCACAAGACGAGCTGCAACCCTACCAACAGCCCCATCAAAAGTGCCGGATAAACTAACAATTGTCGCAACCGCCGACGATTCTGAACCTGCAGTTGCAGATACTCACCTGCATGCTGCAAGCTTTCTGCTAACCGGCCATGCACCGCTGAAAGCGCCACTTGATCGACGATCAATGGTTGAAAGCCAACAGCCGCAAGCGCCAAAGCAAAGTCTTCCCCTGCATTCATGGCGGTTTGAAGCGCCTGCCAAGCCAGCTTATCCTTGGGCATTGCAACGGTGAGATACACGAGACCTTGGTCAAGCGTGAAGCCGGCATCGAGTAATTCCGCCAGCAGCTCACAAGCGCGCAATTGCACCGCTAGCTTAAGTCGCATCCGGCTTTCCCCCTTCAAAGACCGCCAAGTCAAGTTCGGCATGAATGCGCGGCGAGAACACCAAGCGGACTTCAGCACTGGCAACCAGTGCTGCGGTCACTAATGCCGTTGACACGCCCAGCGCCTGCAGCCGTAGCGGTACTAAGGCCGCACTCTTAGCGTGCACGGTGGCCAAGACGATATGGCCGCTGACCGCGGCTTCACACGCAGCCTGTGCAGTTTGGCCGTCACGAATCTCACCGATGATCAGCACATCTGGCCGATGTCGCAGCGCCGCTTTCAATAATGCGGCATAGCTCATCTCTGCGGCCGGATTGACTTGCAACTGCAAAAATCTTGGATGCAAGATTTCCACAGGATCCTCGATCGTCATCACCATCAGTTCAGGCGAAAGGGCCTCCGCTAACTGATACAACAACGTCGTCTTCCCGCTACCTGTCGCCCCGCTCAGCGCCAACAACCCGCGCTTTTTGACTAACGGCAACAACGTCGTCACCGCTTGGCGACTATCGTCATCAAGCGGCGGAATACCATAAATCAACCGTGCAACCAATGTTTCTTGTTGGTTAACATCCCCCACAGTACTTAACCGCAACGTCACCTCGGGTTGGGAAAGCACCAACGCGCCCAGCTGCACGCGGCGGTGTTCAGCAACATTCATTCCAGCCTGGTACTTCAGGTAATTCAACCATCGCGAGGCAACATGGCGACCCACGCGTGTCTGCTCACGCACCCCTTGGGGTAACCGAAAGAATAGGCCGTATTGCTCACCACGAGGCAAGAGGTACACGTCACTCACCCGTTGATCGACTGCGCGCTGTAACCACTGCAACAATTCCTCCACCGCGTCACCTCCAGCTTAATCTTCGAGCGTTGCTCCCCCTGGCACCGCTCTCATCTCATATATTCGTGAAATTTGGCCAAAAAAATCCTGTGATCAAAAATCGATCACAGGATGGGAAAAACCTTATTCAGCTTTTTCTTCGTCTGGCCATTCGGCAGACGTGTAAACATTTTGCACATCATCGTCGTCTTCTAAGGCATCGATCATGTTTTGCATCGTTTCCAGCTTATCTGCAGGCACTGGCACGGTGTTTTGTGGCACCATGGTCAATTCGCTTGTGGTAAACTTGAAACCTTGTGCTTCAAGGGCGTCACGTACCGCCGTGAAGTCCTTCGGGTCGGTATAAATGGTGAACTCATCATCTGTTGTCTGAAGGTCTTCCGCACCAGCTTCCAGCACGGCTTCAAACATCTGATCTTCATCGACGTCGAGGTCTTCGCGATCGATCACAAACATCCCACGGCGATCAAACATGTAGGACACAGCACCCGCGCCGGCCATTGTCCCGCCGTGACGCGTAATCGCGACACGAACAGAAGAGCTCGTCCGGTTCTTGTTATCCGTCAACGCTTCAACCAAAACCGCGATCCCTGCTGGGCCGTAGCCTTCGTAGGTCACTTCGTCGTACTTGGTTGCGTCACCGCCATCAGCCTTATCTAAAGCACGCTTAACGTTGTCCTTAGGCATGTTCGCCGCACGGGCTTTATCCATGACCAAGCGTAGTGATGGGTTGTTCGCGGGGTCAGAACCACCTTGCTTAGCTGCCATGAAAAGTTCACGGGAGATCTTTTGGAAAATTTTTCCGCGCTTAGCATCTTGGG
>CAKQZO010000206.1 GCA_934293835.1 uncultured Lacticaseibacillus sp.
TGTGGTAATTTAGATTGTAGACAGAAGTTCTACCATACGTAAGCCTATTAGTGTCTTTCACGGTGCAAATTATAGCATATTTACGGATACTATGTGCAAAGTGTCTACGGCATAAAACAAGGGCAAGGAAACACGTCCTTAAAAGAACGTGTTTCCTTGCCCTAATTCAAGAAGACGCTGACCTTGGAAGGATCAGCGTCTTCTTATCATTCGTAGCGCTTTTTGATGACCTGCGGGGCACTACCGTACTTAGCGCGGTGGCAGGCGATCAGTTTGGCCGTCAAGACGCGCCGATACGCCGGCAGCGCCAAGGCATCGGGATACCAGTCAAAACAGCGCTCGGGATGCGTCAGCCCAGTCGCCGACAGCGGCACCTGCCGGTCGGTGATAACCAGATCGCCATCGTGGGTGACGATCGTCGCCGTCCACGCGACTGTGTTCAAAAACTCGCACAGCGTCTGATAACCGCGCGTGTCATGGGCGACGCAGACCTCGACGCCGATGCGATCACCGTTGTCTTGGTTACGCAAATACGGAATCGCCAGCGTGGCCACCTGTAAGGCCAGACTCGCCTTGCCGTGGTGGTAGCCAGCGTATGGCGCGGTTTCTGGTAGCGCATCGATGGCCGCTTGGCACTGGCGCTCGACTTGGGCATCATAGCCGAACTCACGCGCGCCATCGACATAATCGTCTGGAATCGGCAGCTCGCCACCAAACAGCGCGTAACCGTATGTCAGGCGCAAAATGTTCGTGGTCAGATCGGCCGCCAGCGGTGCGGCGTGCAGGCCATTGCGCCGAATGATCGTCACAAACGTCGCCGCCAAAGCCTCTGCCGGTGCGCTTGCCAACAAGGCCGCTTCCGCCTGCACCACATCCGTGCCGCGCAGTTCACCATCAAACCGTGGTCGACTCAACTCGAAATATTGATAAAAGGTCGCCGAAGCCGCAGGCAAGCGAGCCGGCAACGCACTATGCTGGTGCTGGGCCTGTATCCGGAGCGCCAGCTCAGCCAGCATCGGATTCGCTCCGATACGTTGCAAGCGCCCGAGCCGCACATGAGTGATCGCCAAGAACAACACGTCTTGGGCCGCTTCCAGCGGGCTGGCCGCGCGGATACTCAGCTGTTGGCGCTCCGCGACGAGCTGTTGCTTGTCGATTGCCGCAAACGGCCAATACTCCAGGCGATGGGCCCACCAGTAGAAGGCATACAGGAAATAGCGGATGTTCACCTCGGCCCCTTCAAAGCGCATCGTCGCCATTTTCAACCGGATATGATACGTCGCCAGAAGCGCGTTGACCGGCTTCAGGCGCCGCAACAGGGTCGTGCGGCTGATGTAATGCGTCGCGGTGAAAATCTGCACCGACGGCTCGCTGTCCTTAGTCGCATAATCGATCGCGGCATACGCCAGCGACCGCCGGGCCAAGTACGACCGGTAAGCGTCGAGTGACAGTGGTAGGCGCCGCGCGGCCAACAACTGCGCACGCAGCGTCTCGTGTGGTTGCGCCAAGACTTCTTCCAGGTCTTCGAGGATCTCGCCGACCACGTTATAGGTCGCCTGATATTTCCAGTGCAGCATGTGGCTGATATCGCTGACCGACACATCGACGACCGTGTGCCGGGCTAACAGCGCATAAACTTGGTACTTCGAGGCATCCCCACGTGCCAAAAAAATAGATTCATAACTTGCCATCTCGGTCCCTCTTCCCTCAGCGCTTCGCGCCCCCATCGCGAATACCTTTTATCATACGTGGAACCCGGCGTATACGCCAGCATGATTTGCGCCTTTAATACAATTATCGTATTTAATGGGAATTAGGATACTAATTACAAACTTATTTTATAATGATTGACCAGTACCCCTGCCTGAGCCTGTTACACTTGAAGTAAACGATGACGGAGGCGGGTTATGTTCAAACGAGTGATCACCATCGCGCTTTTCTTCGGCCTAGGGTTGGCCGCTAATCAAACTGTCCACGCAGACTCGCCGAACTTCGGTGTCGCCGCGGTTCTACCAAGCAACCAGATCAATCGCGAGCGTCACTACTACGACCTCGTCGTGGCGCCTGGCAGCACGCAGACGCTCACCCTGGCGATTCAAAACACCGACACCGGCACCCAGCGCTTCAAGGTCTCGACCAACCGGGCCACCACCAGCGCAACTGGCACGATCGATTACGGCCAGCACGCACCGGCCAAGCCCAAGACGCTCGGCGTGGACATCGAGACCCTTTTGCCCAAGGCCAAGACCTACAGCCTCGCCCCGCACACCACCAAGCAGATCCACCTCAAGCTGACCGCGCCGAAGAGCGCCTGGACAGGCGTCTTGCTCGGCGGCATCCGCGTGGAGAAGCTGACCGGCACCAAGGTGGCCGGTAGCGCCTTGACCGTGCGCGCGGCCGAAACCATTCCGCTCCAGCTACGCGCGACCAAGACGCTGCCGCCGCTGACCCCGAAGCTCACCTTCTCCGGCATTAGCGTGCATCCCAGCGCCAACGGCACCCAGATCGGCGTCCGGCTCACCAACGCGGTGCCAGCCATCACCACAGGCGTGAACGTCCACGCCAGCGTCTACCGCGCCCACGTGAAGAAAGCCAGCCTCCAAAAAGACGCCAACGACCTCAAATTCGCGCCGAATTCGGAGATGACGCTGCCGCTCAGTGCCGAACCCAGCACGCTGGCTGCTGGCAAATACCGCCTCGCAGTCACCGCGACTAAAGGCGACCAGCACTGGCATTGGCGCAAGTCCTTCACCATCAAGTCCGCGGTCACCAAAACCAAGCAGACGGCAACTAAAACTGCCCCTGCCCGCGCCACACCGCTGTGGGTCGGCGGCCTGTTGATCGCCATCGTCGCCGTGCTCGGCTGGATCGCCTGGCATCTTCGCCACCACGACTGAAATCCTCACCCATGGGGCTGTGACAAAAGGCGGTTTTGGTACCGACGGATAGCCTAAGCAGACGCTGGGTCCGAACTTTGGACCTAGTGTCTGGTGTAGCT
>CAKQZO010000207.1 GCA_934293835.1 uncultured Lacticaseibacillus sp.
GTGTAAGGCGGTCTGGGCGGCGCGGCGAAGCCGTGTGAGACCGGAACGACTTACACGCAGCCACGTTGTCCTGCATAGCTCGACTATGAAAGGAGGATCGCCCACAACCAGTCGCAGACAGACACGTCAGTTTTCCCGGGAACACTCGAAAAAATTGACGACCTCAGTAGGCTTCTTTAAGTGCGCGATTCGCCCGAAACGCCCATAGCAAAAAAATGATCGGCAAATCGCTTATTTGACTTGCCCGCAAAAAATGGCCGCGATACGGAGCACTGTACCGCGGTTTTGGTGTGTCCAAAAGATAGCTGGCCCGACGAAAGCACGTTTTCATGGTCGCCATGCGTCTGGCTAGAGAAAACGCCAACACCGTGTTAAGCTGGAAGAAGGGGAGAAAAGTTTTTGTGGTTTGCACTTGCTTTTTGTAAGCGCTTAGGTATAATGATGTTGTTGATACTTATTAATAGTAAGTTATGGAGGCAAGATTATGGCTAAGATCAATGCAGCAGACGCAATGTTGAAGGTAATCGAGAGCTGGGGTGTGAAGAACATCTACGGTTTGCCAGGCGGGTCGTTCGACTCGACGATGAACGCGTTGCATAATCGGCAGAAGACGCTCAATTACGTTCAGGTGCGGCACGAAGAGGTCGGCGCGCTGGCTGCGGTCGGCGAGGCGAAGACGACCGGCAAGCTCGGGGTGACCTTCGGCTCTGCTGGCCCTGGCGCTGTGCATCTGCTGAATGGCTTGTATGATGCGCAATACGACCACGTGCCTGTGTTGGCTTTGGTCGGGCAAGTGCCGACAGCCGCGATGAACACGTACTACTTCCAAGAGATGAACGAGAATCCGATGTTCGCCGACGTTTCAGTGTACAACCGGACCGCGATGACGGCGGAACAGCTGCCAGCAGTGGTCGATTCGGCGATTCGTGAAGCCTATGCGAAAAAAGGCGTGGCGGTCGTGACGATTCCCAAGGACCTCGGCTGGCAAGAGATCGAAGATAACTATGTCTCCAGTGCCCCGCTGTATCAACAGCCGATCATGCCTCAGCCTGACCTGAAGCGCGTTGATGAGGCGCTTGCAATCATGACCGCGGCCAAGCATCCGATCTTGTATGTCGGCCAAGGGGCACGTGGGGCCCGCGACGAAGTGATCGCGTTGTCCGAGAAACTGCACGTGCCAATCGTCGTCACGGCACTGGCCAAGGGCATCGTGCCTGATTCATATAAGGGCAACATGGGCTCGGCTGGGCGCGTGGCCTCTAAGCCCGGGGTCGAATCGGCCCGCGCTGCCGATGCGGTGCTGTTCTTAGGTTCGGACTTCCCGTTCCAGCCGTACTTCATCGCGCCAGACGCCAAGTATATCCAAGTGGACATTGACTCCAGCAAGCTCGGGCGCCGGCACCATGTTGATGTGGCGATCTTAGCCGATGCTAAGGCGACGATCGAGGCGATGCTCGCGCGGTCGCAACCGACGCCAGAGACACCGTGGTATCGGGCGGCATTGGCCAACAAGCAGAACTGGGTAGAATGGATCGCTTCGTTCGCCGAAGACAACAGCACGCCATTGCGGGTTGAGCCGGTGTTCAAGGCGATCAACGATGCGGCATTGCCGAACGCCATTTTCCAAGTCGATGTCGGGAACGTGACGATCAACGGCATGCGCTACTTGCTGGCGGATCAGGAACAACAGTTCACCACCTCCGGCTGGTATGCGACGATGGGCTACGCCTTGCCAGCGGCGATCGGGGCCAAGAGCGCCTATCCGAGCCGCCAGGTCTGGTCGATCTCCGGTGATGGTGGGTTTGCGATGGTCATGCAAGACATTCTGACCCAAGTGAAGTATCACCTGCCGATCATCAACATCGTCTTGACGAACGAAAGCCTGGGCTTCATCGAGGCGGAGCAAGACGATACCAAGCAGCCGCACTCCGGCGTGGACCTGATCGATGCCGACTATGGCGACGCGGCCACAGCACTGGGTGCAACGGGCTTCGAAGTGCGGACGCTGGCGGAATTGAAGCACGCCTTCGCGGTTGCCTTGAAGGCGGACGGACCGGTCGTGATCGACGTCAAGATCTCCGACCTGCGGCCACTGCCAGTCGAGCAGCTGGTTCTTGACAAGCAAACGCAGGACCCAGCGGCGGTCGATGCCTTCGTCGAGAAGTATTCGGCGCAGAGCCTGATTCCGTTGCGGCAGTTGTTGGCTGACCAAGGCGAATAGTAGGTGAACGCTTACGGGGACTGCGATTGCGGTTCCCGTTTTTCATAGCCAAGAAATCCGGCAGTCGTGGCCAATACGAATCTGGTATACTGAAGCCACTAACTGATACGGAGGAAGCTTATGCCCCAGAAACCATTGTCCGAATACGAAGTCGATATTCCTAAGGTCACCGCGCTACTGGCCGCTCAACCAGAGATGCAGGCCTTCTTCACCGCGCTCACGCCGGGTTATCAGCGCGAGTGGGCGCGCTTCATCTTCGGAGTCGCCAACGACGCGACGAAGCAAAACCACATCGCCAAGATGCTGGAAGTCTTCGCCGCGGGCTATAAGTCCAAGCGCGCGTATGATTCGCGCAAGAAATAAGCAAAGCGCCACCGAATGCGAAAATTCGGTGGCGCTTTTTTGTGTCATCTCTAGTTGTTGGCGAACGCCTTGACGGCAGTGATCAGCGCCGGTTCGTCGGTGTAGATCTCGCCGTTGAGCTTGATCAGGCCGGTGGTGTAGAGGTTGACGTAGTGGAATTGGTTTTCGGCGACGCGCTGCAGCGCGGTGAGCTTCTGAGGATTGGTGGCCCCGAGGCGGCGCGTGTCGGTGTAGAGCCCGAAGATCGGGATGCCTTTGGCATAGGCAACCCCGATTTCACTGGCGACGCCTGGGTCGATGGTCGCCCCGTCGAGGACCGCGATCATCAAGTCGGCGCGCAAGACCTCGGAGGTGTCGGCCTGCGCGATGGTGGTCGAGTCGGCGT
>CAKQZO010000208.1 GCA_934293835.1 uncultured Lacticaseibacillus sp.
AGCTTGTTCGTAGCTCCCTGCCATACATCAATGGCATCAAGTTTGCGATGCAAAACCTCCGCCAGACGACCAGCGAAGCCGAGCTGATCGAGCGCGTCCAATTCTGGCAAGCAATCGCCGAGAAGAATCAACTGTCAATGATCGTCGAAGGCATCGAAACCGAAGCAGACCTGGCGATGATCAAAGGCTTGGGCATCCAGTATGCCCAAGGCTACTACTTCGGCAAGCCCGCCCAAGCCGAACAACTGATTCCGGCATAAAATAACCGCTGTCTCCACTCGATCACGAGTCGGGACAGCGGATTTTGTTTGCCTGAGATTGAGCAAAAAGTATCGTGTGTTTTTCGGATACCCATTCAAGAAGCAATACAGACGACCGCCTGTGTCCCAACGAGCATAAAAAAATACCTTCCAGTTATCGGCTGAAAGGTGACGGCTTGGGCTAATTAGGCCCGTGTCCTTTTGTTACATCTTACAGTTTCCGTTAGTGTGAATCCTGCTCAACTAGGTGCGTTCATCACTGCCGTTATCGGCGGCGTGATCGCTTGGAAGAAACGGCCTAAGCACTAACATGTCCACGGAAGCCTCGCCAGCAGCGGGTGGCTATTTCGGTGCTCAGCTTCAACTCGGCCTGCCCGTCAATTCACGGTGAAGCCGTAATGGCGGATATGCTCCTTCAACAGCTCCAAATAACGCGTGGCCGTCGCACTGAGCTCGATCTTCTTGTGCCGCAGATAACCCAGGGTGATCGGATCGTCAACCTCCAGCGGAATCGCGACGATTTTCTCGTCGTTGAGGTCGCTAGAGATAATGCCCGAGCTGATCGTGTAGCCGTTCAGACCGACCATCAAGTTGAAGATCGTCGCGCGATCAGAGACCTGAATGTGCTTGGCATGCGGGAGCGTGCTTTGAATCTCTTCGGCGAAGTAAAACGAGTTCGTGTCCCCTTGTTCATAGGACAAATAAGGATAATCGGCGAGGTCGGCAAGCGTCAGCTGGGTCTTTTGGGTCAGTGGATTGTCTCGGCCGACGAAGACATGGGGCTTGGCAGTGAACAGCGGCGTGAACGTCAGGTCCTTTTCGGCGATCAAGCGCCGCATCACCGTCTGGTTGAACCCGTTGAGGTAGGTGACGCCCAACTCGCTTTTATTGGTTTGAATGTCATCGAGCACCCCTTGCGTCTGCGTCTCCCGCAGAGTGAAGTTGTACTCTTCGCCGCCGACCTCTTTGACCAAGGCGACAAAGGCGTTGACGACGAACGCATAATGTTGCGCGGACACGGAGAACTGTTGCTTGCGCACCGTGTCTTGGCGAAAATGCTCATCGAGAAGATTCACCTGGTCCAACACGCCGCGCGCATAGTTGAGGAACTCGCGGCCGGCAGGCGTTAATGTGATGCCGATCTTCGAGCGGTAAAACAGCTGGAGCTGATATTCTTTCTCGAGTTCCTTCATCGCCTGTGACAGCGACGGTTGCGAGATGAACAGGCGCTTGGCGGCTTCGTTGATCGAGCCGGTCGCGGCGATCGCCTCAAGGTATTGGAGTTGTTGAATGCGCATAGCGAGCCTCTTTCTTCGGGTTATAGTCTATGCCTATTATATCACCGTATGATTGCGTATTATCTATTTTCTAAGAAAATTGCTATGCTTATCTCATTAATTATTCACGGAGGCAATGCACATGACTCAATCTCGTTTTCAACTCGTCGGCTCCCTTCTGCGCCCGACGGACCTACTGACCTATAAGGATAAGATCGAACACCGCGACGACATCACGTATCCCTTCTACACCGACTTCCCCGGTTATCAAGAAACCGAAACCGCGGACATCACCGAGATCATCAAGACGCAAAAGGCACACGGCATCGACGTCTTGACCGATGGCGAATACTCCAAGTCGATGTGGCACCTCGACTTCATCTGGGGCTTCGGTGGTATTCGGCGCAAGCTGGCCGATCATGGCTACCGCTTCGAAGACCATGATGGCGGCAACTTCGAGACCCGCAAGGACATCGGCATCGAGATCACCGCCCCGCTGTCTGGTAAGCATCACCACTTCATCGACATTTTTAAAGAAGTCCAGGCGCAAGCCGGCAACACCCCGGTTAAGACTACCGTCTGGGGCGCGGCACATGCCTATACTGAACTGTCTTTCTTCGACCACCTCTACGGCGCCGATCAAGTGTACAAGACGCAAGCCGCGCTGAAGGATGGTTTGATCAACGCCTACAAGGAATTCCTGACCGAATACAAGGCCGCCGGCGGCCAGATCATCCAATTCGATGATTGCCTCTGGGAACTCTTCGCAGACGATAACGACGCGAGCTTCTTCGCTTCAGGCAACGATGGCATCGAGGCTTTAGCCGACGAGTTCGTCGCCATCAACAATGCCGTCTGTGACTTCGGCCACGAACTGGGCTTGAAGGTCTGGACGCACAACTGCCGCGGCAACTACGCCTCTCGCCACGCGGCCGGCGGTTCTTACGCCGCGATTGCGGCCAAGTTCCTCGGCAATCAGCACTACGACCGCTTCTTCCTGGAATGGGATGACGAGCGCGCCGGCGACATCAGTGCCTTGAAGGCGCTGCAGGCGCGTCCGGAAGTCGAAGTCGTCTTAGGCCTGCTGTCATCTAAGACCGCGGCGCTCGACGATGAAGCCCGGGTCCTGCGCCTATTGGAACAGGCGGCCACGATCCTGCCTAAAGATAAGCTCTACCTGTCGCATCAATGCGGCTTCGCCTCGTGTGACGGCGGTAACGAACTCACCCAAGCCCAACAATGGGCCAAGATCGACCAAGGCCGCAAGCTGGCCTCTGACTTCTGGGGCTAGAATAAAAGCGCCTCTCTGCATGACTGCAGAGAGGCGCTTTTTTAACTACAACCAGTGTTCGTGCACCCAGGTGGCAAACAGCGCTGGCCACACACTCACCGTCGGCTCAGCACCGGCCACCCCGCCGTTAACC
>CAKQZO010000209.1 GCA_934293835.1 uncultured Lacticaseibacillus sp.
GCTCGCCGATGCGTACGGGCGCAAGCGGTTATTTACTTGGGGCGTACTCGTCTTTACCCTTGGGTCGCTGTTCAGCGGCTTGGCCCCGAACATCGGGTTGTTGATCGCCGCGCGTGCGTTGCAAGGGATCGGGGCAGGGGCCGTGATGCCGCTGACGTTCACGATCATCGCCGACTTTTTCGATTATTCGCAACGCGCGTCGATCATGGCCATGAACAACACCGCCTGGGGTTTGTCGGCACTGATCGGTCCGCTGTTGGGCGGCTTCCTGGTCGACACGCTGTCGTGGCACTGGGTCTTCTTCGTGAACGTCCCACTAGGCGTGATCGTCTTAGTGCTGATCGCGATGGGGTATCATGAGACCTTGGCGCAAAAAAAGCTGCAACTCGATTGGGCGGGCATCGCGTGGCTGGCCGTGACGCTGATCGCGCTGCTGTTGGCGGTGCAATGCCTGACGACTAATGGCTGGTGGGCGTTAGGGCTATTGGTGGTGGCGATCATTGGGTTGGGCGCGTTGATTCGTCAAGAACGCCGGGCCGCCGATCCGCTGATCTCGCCGCGGTTGTTCACCAGCCGGACGTTCACCATTCAGATCGTCTCAGCGGCCGTGTTGTCTGGGGTCTTGATCGCGTATCAGATCTATTTCCCAATTTGGCTACAGAGCCTGTATCATTTTGCCGCAACCAAGGCCGGCTTGGTGGTGTCTTCGAGTTCGATCATGTGGCTGCTATCGTCTTTTGCGGTCGGTTGGAGCTTGCGCCATCTCGTCCCGAAAAAATTGGCGATGGGCGTCGTGAGCGTTCAGTGGCTGTTTTATCTGGTGCTGGTCGTCTCTGGGCGCGGTTTTCCCGCATGGGGATTCTATGTTGTCGCCGCGGTCAACGGGGCGGGGATGGGGCTTGTGATCTCCCAAAACACGATCTTGAGTCAACATCTGGCGCCTGAAGCGCTCGTCGGTTCGGCAACGGCGCTGCTAACGCTGGGGCGCTCGCTTGGCCAAACGGTGATGACCGGCGTGTACGGCGCGGTCTTGAACCTCGTTTTGGCGGCCAAGCGTGGTCAGGTCAGTGAAGCCGCACTGAATCAAGCGGTTGCCGGCCACGCCAGCAGTCCCCAGACGCAGGCGGTGTTGTTGAGCGCCTTGCATGCGGTTTTCATCGGGGTCTTGGTGTTGTTGGCGAGCGTCTGGGTGCTTAACTGGCGCGACCCGAACCACAAGGTCATACAATAGTGACCATGCAAAAAAACACACCCGCGCTGGGTGTGTTTTTAGTTTCGCTGAGGGTTGACCCCGTTGACGTTAAATTAGCGCAACAACTCGCGCCGGATGGCAACGAACTGCTGTAAGGAAATGCGGCCGGCTTGCAATTCGCGGCGATACCACGCAATTTGCGTCTCGACAGATTCTTGACGAACAGCTACCCGCTGGCGAAGACCGGCGAACAGAGCCACGGTTGCGACGAGTAACAGAATTAAGACAAGTAATAGACTGGTTTGAATCATATGAAACCGCCTCCTTCACTAATTAGTATAGCACAACCTCGCGCGCAGTTTAACGCATTTAAGCCATTTTTATGGTTGAGTTGGCATACTATCCTCAGCAAAGCATGCGGCATGTTGATGCGGCATAATGGGAAGGATGTTATTAATGCAGATTGCAGAGTGCGCTGAATTGTTGAACCTCGACCAGAAGACGAAGGCGATTCTCAAAAGAGACCTACGACGCCTCCAGAGCCTAACCCCGGATACGCGCCAGATCCAGCCAGGTGGGTGTTTTGTGGCGATCACCGGGCAACATTTTGACGGGCATCAGCATGTCCAAGCCGCGATCGCCGCCGGGGCGATCATGGTCATCGTGGCGCATCCGGTTTCTGCCAGCGGCGCGTTGATCGTGCAGGTGCCAGACACGACCAAGGCGCTGGCACAGCTGGCCGTGGCATATTTCGGCGACCCGAGTGCGCAACTCAAGCTTTTTGGGGTGACGGGCACCAACGGCAAGACGACGGTGACGCATCTGATTGCGCGGATTCTGGATGAGGCGGCCATCGCCTGTGGCCTGATCGGGACGCTGTGTGCGACCGGTGGCAAGCAGGCCCACGCCGCGGTCAACACGACCCCGGACAGTTTCACCAACCAACAATACTTAAGCGAGATGGTACAAGCGGGCAAGCAGGCCTGCGCGATGGAGGTCTCGTCGATTGGCCTGGCGCAGGGACGCGTGCGCGGGGTCGATTTTGACACCGCGGTGTTCACCAACCTGACGGAAGACCATCTCGACTATCACAAGACCTTCGAAGACTATTTCGCGGCTAAGGCACTGTTGTTCGAACAACTCGGCAACGCGTATCATCACGGGCGTAAGGTCAAGACGGCGGTGATCAATATCGACGATCCATACGGGCGTCGCCTGGTCGCCCGGACGGCCGCCAACGTGGTGACCTACGGGACGCAAGGCCGAGGGATGCTGCAGGCGCGTGACATTCGCGTTAGCGCCCGAGGAACAGCCTTCATCTTGCAGATCGCCGGGCAGCATTATCCCGTTCACTTGCAGCTGATGGGTAAATTCAACGTGTACAACGCGCTCGCCGCGTTCGGCGCCACCTATGCGCACGGCATCGCCCCGCAGGTCATCATCGCGACATTAGAAAAAGTCACCGGCGTCCGCGGCCGGTTCCAAGTCGTGCCGACCCCGCAAGCGACGGTGATTGTGGACTACGCGCACACGCCAGACGGGCTGGCGAATGTGCTGGCAACCGTCCAGGCGTTCGCCAAGCACCGCATTTTTTGCATCGTGGGATGCGGTGGGGATCGGGATGTCGATAAGCGTCCGCAGATGGCGACGATCGCGATTCAGCAAGCCACCGACCCGATTTTCACTGCCGACAATCCGCGAACAGAAGATCCAGAAACGATCATCGACGACATGGTCGCCGGCCTCGACCCGGCAACCTATATGCGCC
>CAKQZO010000210.1 GCA_934293835.1 uncultured Lacticaseibacillus sp.
GGCATAGAACTTGCCGTAGCGGCCGAGCTTGATGACCATCGGCGCTCCACAGATGTCGCAGTTGAATCCGGCCGGTTCGTCTTTGATCTGAATCTTCTCGATGCCTTCTTCGGCATGCGCGAGTTCTTTTTCGAAGGGATGGTAGAACTGGTCGATGACCTTCACCCAAGGCATTTCGCCTTCTTCGATGCTATCCAACTCGTCTTCGACCGTCGCCGTGAACTTGATGTCCACGATGTCCGGGAAGAATTCGGTGATCAGATCGTTGACGATCTCACCGAGCTCGGTCGGCTCGAAGCGCCGGGCGTTCAGCTTGACGTAGTAGCGCTTTTGGATGGTTTCGATCGTCGGTGCATAAGTCGATGGCCGGCCGACCCCATTTTCTTCCAGCGCCTTGACAAGGTTTGCTTCAGAAAAGCGCGCCGGTGGCTGCGTGAAGTGCTGGGCCGGGTCCGTTTTGACCAATTGCACCTGATCGCCGACGGCTAAATCGGGCAGAAGGTTGTCCTTTTGGTCTTGGTCGCGGCTGGAGATGTATAGGGTCGTGAAGCCCGGGAACTTGGTTTGACTCCCATTGGCGCGGAACGTCGCGCCGTTTTGATCGATGGTCACCGCGACGGTGTCCATCACCGCCGGGGTCATTTCACTAGCGACGAAGCGACTCCAGATCAGGCTATACAGCTTCATCTGATCCTTGTCGAGCACACTCTCTAGGCTCTTCGGGGTGCGCAGCGTGCTGGTCGGGCGAATCGCTTCGTGCGCGTCTTGGGCGCCTTCTTGCAGTTTGCCTTGGCGAATCTTGACCGCTGCGTAGGCTTCGCCGTATTGCTCGTGAATGAACTTCGACGTCTCGGTCTTGGCAACGTTGGACACACGCGTCGAATCGGTACGCATGTAGGTGATCAAGCCGACCGTGCCGAGTTTACCGCCCAAGTTGATGCCTTCATACAACTGCTGGGCGAGCATCATCGTCTTACGCGTCCGGAAGTTCAGCTTACGGTTGGCTTCTTGTTGCAGCGAACTGGTGGTGAACGGCGGTGCCGGGTAACGCTTGCGTTCCTTCTTGACGACCTTGGTGATGTCAAAAGGCGCTTTGCGGTCGATCCCGCCGAGCACTTCTTGAACCGCATCGTTGTTCTTCAGCGCCAGCTTTTTGTTATTCATGCCATAGAAGCTGGCAGCGAACTTCTTGCTAGTACCCTTTTTGAACTCAGCATCGAGGGTCCAATACTCTTCTGGGACGAACGCACGAATCTCATTTTCCCGGTCGATGATCAGCTTCAGCGCGACGCTTTGCACCCGGCCGGCAGACAAGCCCTTCTTGACCTTCTTCCAGAGCAACGGTGAGATCGAATACCCCACCAGTCGATCGAGCACCCGGCGCGCCTGCTGGGCGTCGACGAGATTCATATCGATCGAGCGTGGCGTCTTGAAGGCGTTCTTGACGGCATCTTTGGTGATTTCGTTGAAGACGACCCGGTTTTTACCCTTGGGGTCGAGATCCAAGATATGGCTGACATGCCAAGCGATGGCTTCCCCTTCACGGTCCGGATCGGCCGCGAGATAGATGTGTTCGGCCTTCTTAGCATTCTTCTTGAGATCTTTGATCACATCCCCTTTGCCGCGGATGGAGATGTACTTCGGTTGGTAGTCGTGCTCGAAGTCGATCCCCATCTGACTCTTGGGCAAGTCACGGATGTGCCCCAGACTCGCAACGACCTTGTAGTTGCGTCCGAGGTATTTTTCTATCGTTTTGGCTTTTGCTGGCGATTCCACGATGACCAAATTCTTGGCGGTCATGTTCGCCCTCCTTTCACTGAGCGGTTTGCTCGAAAACACAAGCTATCATATTCTATGGCGCGAAGCTTTGTCAAATCAATTCCGTCCAAGTATCACCCACTGCAAGCAGAAGCGCAACTTTTTTAGGGATAAAAGCGCAGTTCTTCCATTATATTGTCACCGGTTAGCACCGATTTGGCTCCCGCCTGAATCAAGGCGTTCGTCCCGATTCCAAGCGGCGCGTCGATGCGATTAGGCACCGCAAACACCTCGCGGTTGGCTTGCAGCGCCAAGTTGGCCGTGATCAGGCTTCCAGAGTGCGCCGCGGCCT
The DNA here is from genome assembly GCA_934293835.1 of uncultured Lacticaseibacillus sp. Taxonomy (GTDB): domain Bacteria; phylum Bacillota; class Bacilli; order Lactobacillales; family Lactobacillaceae; genus Lacticaseibacillus. Next base: position 2,111 of record CAKQZO010000210.1, read on the forward strand.
CGGTCACGAGCACGCCATGGGCCAAGCCTGCGATGATGCGGTTGCGGGCGACGAAGCGATACGGCTTGGGCCTCACCCCCAGCGGATATTCACTGATCACCAGCCCTACGCGGGCAATCGTCTGTTGCAGCTGCAGGCCGGTGGCGGGATACGCGATGTCCAGGCCGTTGGCGATTACGGCCACCGTCGGCCAACCATGCAGCAACGCGAATTCATGGGCAAGCGTATCGGCGCCTGCGGCCAAGCCACTGATGATTGTCACCGGTGGCATCGATTGGCCGAGTCGCTTGAGCGCATCACCGGAATATTTGCCCGCCCGGCGCGCCCCGACAACCGCCAAGCAAAGATGATTCAACGCGGCCCAATCGCCGCGATAAAACAACACGCTAGGTGGCTCGAAGCTCTCTTCTAGTCGTGGTGGATAGGCTGCATCGAGGCGCGTCATGAAGCGGGTGTGCGCATACTGGACACGTGCTTCATGACGTAGGTCATCCGCGGCCAACAATGCCCGCTGCTGCGGCGTTAGCCACGCCGGATCCAGTTGTTCATCACCGCGATGTGTTTGTAGTTGCTGCCAGGCGGCCGCCTGTTCTTTGAAGCCTTTGGTATAGTTGGCAAGATGCCAATAAAATAAAAAATCGCGTACTTGCATCACACACACCTCCTGTGCTGATACATACGCGATTGCATAAGCTAAACTGACTTCATTGCATGGCGGCTTGGCGCACGGGTGAAAAGCTCATGCGGTGAATTGGCGTGACGCCTAATTCGGCTAATCC
>CAKQZO010000211.1 GCA_934293835.1 uncultured Lacticaseibacillus sp.
CGCCCAAGATGAAGACATCATCAAGTATGGCTTCCCAATCGGCCATGCCACACAGCCGATTGCAAAAGGCGCTTGGGTGCACACCCACAACGTCAAGACCAATCTGTCCGGCGAGCTCGACTACAGTTATCAGCCTAACGACATCACGCGCAAGGTTGCCAAAGACGAGCGTACCTTCATGGGCTACAAGCGGCCGAACGGTAAGGTGGGGATCCGTAACGACTTGTACATTATTCCGACGGTTGGCTGTATCAACCCATTGCTGGATATTGTCGTTGAACAGTTCAAGTCTTTGCATCCAGACAACGGCAACTTCGATAATATCTTGGTGCTGAAGCATCCTTATGGTTGCTCACAGCTTGGCGATGACTTTGAGACCACGCGCAAGATTCTCTGCGATGCGGCTTTGCAGCCGAACGCCGGTGGGGTCTTAGTCTACGGTTTAGGCTGTGAGAATAACCAGATGGACGGCATGGTCGAAGAAATCGAGCAGATGGGCGGGCCGATCGACCATGATCGGATGAAGTTCATGATCGCTCAAGAAGTCGACGATGATATCGGCACCGCTGTCGAACTGCTAGAAGATCTCAACGACGCGGCGGCCGCCGATGTGCGGACACCACAACCGCTGTCCGAGCTCAAGATTGGCTTGAAGTGCGGCGGCTCCGATGGGTTGTCAGGGGTTACCGCCAACCCGCTGCTGGGTCGTGTGGCCGACTGGGTCACCGCCCAAGGCGGCACCGCGGTGTTGTCTGAAGTGCCCGAAATGTTTGGCGCCGAGACGATTCTGATGTCTCGGGCCCAAGATGAGTTGACTTTCCACAAGATCGTCGACTTGATCAACAACTTCAAGGCGTACTTTGAATCCTTCCACCAGCCGATCTACGAGAATCCGTCTCCAGGCAACAAGGAAGGCGGCATCACGACGCTCGAAGACAAGTCTTTGGGCTGCACACAAAAATCTGGTACCAGTCTGGTCCGCGACGTGTTGCAATACGGCGACAAGCTCCAGACCAAGGGCTTGAATCTGTTGCAATCTCCTGGTAACGACCTGGTCTCCAGTTCGGCAGAAGCCTCTGCAGATTGCCAGATGGTCTTGTTTACCACTGGCCGCGGCACGCCGTTTGCGACTTATGTGCCAACCGTTAAAGTCGCATCGAATTCGTATATTGCCGACAAGAAGCCGCGTTGGATCGATTTCGATGCCGGCCAGCTGGTCGATCACGACATCGATGATTTGGCCAAGGATTTCACAGACTACTTGATCAAGGTGGCTTCTGGTGAAACCAAGACTAATAACGAGAAGTACAACGTGCATGGCCTTGCGATCTTCAAGAACGGGGTCACCGAATAGCTCAAGAGAACGCCCTTTCCCATCCGGGAAGGGTGTTTTTTGCTGCCAGACGCAAAAAAACCGCCTCACCAGAAAAATGGTAGGGCGGTTGGTCGTCACGGCCGTAGACGACGAAAGAATTACTTCTTAACTTCGGTAAAGGTGACGCGCTTACGCAACTTTGGAGAATACTTCTTCAAAGAAAGACGATCTGGCGTGTTACGCTTGTTCTTGGAAGTCAGGTAGATCCGTTCGCCGGTTTCAGCACATGCAAGTAAAATGTTATCACGCATGTTCTTCACCTCGCTTTTAAGATTTAAACTAACCTATTAATCATACCGAATTGTGGCAGATTGTCAAGCTGAACTTCAATGCAGCAGGCTGGTCGGCCTTATGATAAGATGAACTCGGAGGTGAAGGCACATGCGGTTGACTGGCAGACGGATCGTGATTCGTGATTTCACATTGAATGATGCCCAAGACTATCTTGCCTATGCAAGTGATCCTATCGTCACCCGGCCGGCCGGTATGCGTCTTGTGGCGAGTCAGGCGCAGGCTAGCCAGACCTTGCAGCAGTTTATCACGAACGCGAGTGATTTTGCCATCGAGTATCAGGGCCGGGTGATCGGCAATATCGGCGCGTACCCGCGAACAGGGGATCTAGCCAGCCCGGAGGCTTTGACGCGTGAGATCGGCTATGTGCTGGCCGCACCGTTTTGGGGCCGAGGGTTCATGAGCGAGGCGCTTGCGTTGTTCTGCGAGTATTGGTTTCGTCAGGGGATGCAGGCGTTGTGGGCAGCTGTGTTCCCAGACAATCGGCGTTCGCTTCGGCTTTTGGAGAATGCCGGTTTCGCTTATCGTTTCACGGTTGATCTGCCAGCGGGGTTGAGCGGAGATGGGCCAAGGCAAGAGGCGTACTATTGCCGGGTATCAAGTATATGAAAAGTCATTTTTTTATTATTAATTGTGCGTAAAATTATTTTTTCATTTCATTTTAAAAAGAACTGTCGTGGCGTGGAGTAGATAATGCTATAATGAAATCAACATCAAAGGTGGAGGTTTCAACATGAGTTCCCAAACAGAGTATGATCAGGCATATGCCAAGCGCTTGGCGACAATCGAAAAGGATCCCCAGTTCACAATTCTTTCCAGCATGAATCAGGCGCAGCCAAGTGCTTCGACCAAGGCGAGTCAGTACATCGTGTATACTGATTTTAAACCTGATCGACAACAGAAAAGTTTTACGGTTTCTGTGTATACGCCGTTTGAAAACGTCGATAAGTATGGCCACTCTAAGGCGGAATATCAGTCGCAGTTGCTCTTTGATGTCGACCGTTGGGCGAATAAGATGCACATTACGGTCCTTGAGACGCTGGGAAGCGAAAGCCGCCTCGCCTTTTATGACTTTCAGAATATGGGCCTCGCCCAATTGGCGCTGAAGGCATTTGTCAACTTGGCGCGCAAGGCTGAAGTTGCGTTGATCGATGGCAACATCAGCTCGTTTGACCGGGACAATTA
>CAKQZO010000212.1 GCA_934293835.1 uncultured Lacticaseibacillus sp.
GTTCTAAACCCGCCGAACGTCTCTGACATACTCGCGCGTCGCCGCGTTCACGACATAAGCCACGTCCACGTGCACGACCCCGTCTCTTTGCCACCAATCCGTCACGTCTAACGTCGGCGTGAGACTCGTGGCCGTGGCGTTTTGCTTCCCAGTCTGCTGGCGCAATGCCGCAGTGAACTGTGCAGAAGTGATCCCCGCTTCTGGTTGGGGAAGCGCATATTCAAACGCCATGATGCCGTGTCCCCAAACATCTGCGACCGGCTGTGAGCGCAGCGGATCTGGATAGGCCCAGGCTAGCTGCGTCAAGGCCGAAGCCACATCCCGATCGCATTGCCGCTGATTATGCAACATTAACACGCGCATCGCGTGCTTACGCCGCCGAATCCGCCACCATGCGCCAAGCGCCAGCACCAAGATGACCACCAATGCCGCCAAGAGCCATTTTATCATACGCGACCTCCCGAATTTTTTTGCTTTCTTCCATTATAACGTATTTCAGTCGCCAAGCGCCCGTAGCGCGTCTGCCGAGAATATGCTACACTATAAAGTAACTGTTGAGCGAATCAACAAATGATCGGTTAATGCAAGAGATACCCCAGACCCTGGGGCGATTTTTTGCGTATTCGAAAGGAGTTCATAATGATCTACAAAGTATTATACCAAAAAGACAAGGTGGTCAACCCACGGCGTGAAACCACCCAAACCCTTTACCTCGAAGCAGACTCTGCTGTCGCTGCGCGTAGCTTGGTGGAAGAAAACACCCCATACAACATCGAATACGTGCAAGAATTAAGTGGCAACTTCTTGGATTACGAGAAGCAATCACCTGATTTCAAACTGACGGAGTTCTAAATGAAACTCAACGTCAAAAACAACGAAACCGCCGTTTTCGCGATTGGTGGTTTAGGCGAAATTGGGAAGAACATGTATGGGGTTCAGTTCCAAGACCAGATTATCGTCATCGACGCGGGCATCAAGTTTCCAGAAGATGACTTGCTTGGGATCGACTATGTAATTTCTGATTATTCCTATCTCGCCCAAAACCAAGACAAGATCAAGGCGCTGGTGATCACGCATGGTCACGAAGACCACATCGGCGGGATCCCTTATTTCCTCAAGCAAGTGCCGAATGTACCTGTCTTCGCCCCACCGTTGGCGGCCGCGCTGATTCGCGGCAAACTCGAAGAACACGGCCTCTTGCGCTCGACTAAACTAGAAGAGCTCAAAGAAGACAGCGTGTTGACGTTTGGCCCGATCAAGGTCGATTTCTTCCGGACGACTCACAGTATCCCTGATACCCTTGGGGTAGCCGTCCACACACCGAGTGGAGTCATCGTCGAAACTGGGGATTACAAGTTCGACCTCACGCCAGTCGGTGACCAACCCGCGCCTAACTTACAAAAGATGGCGCGGCTCGGTGAAGAAGGGGTGCTCCTCTTGATGAGTGACTCCACCAACGCCGAGATTCCGAACTTCACGAAGTCGGAACGCTTCGTCGGCCACTCGATCCGGCATCTGTTCGATGGCATTGACGGCCGCATCATCTTTGCGACCTTCGCCTCCAATATTTCCCGAATCGCCCAGGCCGCCCAGGCGGCGATGGACCACGGCCGCAAGATCGCGGTCTTCGGCCGTTCGATGGAAACCGCGATGGTCAATGGGCGTGAGCTCGGTTACCTCAATATTCCTGACGATGTGTTGATCGATGCCCATGAGTTGAACAAGCTGCCGGCCAATGAGGTCATGATCTTATGTACCGGCTCGCAAGGCGAACCGATGGCGGCCCTTTCGCGGATCGCCAATGGGACCCATCGCCAGATCTCGATTCAACCCGGCGACACCGTGATCTTTTCGTCTAATCCGATTCCTGGGAACACGACGAGCGTCAACCACGTCATCAACGAGCTGGAAGAAGCCGGTGCTGAGGTGATTCACGGCAAGGTCAACAACGTTCATACCTCTGGTCACGGTGGCCAAGAAGAACAAAAGTTGATGTTGCGCTTGATGAAACCGAAGTTCTTCATGCCAATTCACGGTGAATATCGCATGCTTAAGATTCACACCGAGCTGGCCCAGGAATGTCATATTCCAGAAGACCACTGCTTCATCATGGAAAACGGTGACGTCCTGGCGTTGACCCCTGAGCGGGCGCGCCGTGCCGGGCACTTCCCTGCTAGCGACGTCTACATCGATGGCAACGGCATCGGCGACATCGGCAACGCGGTGATTCGCGACCGGCGAACGCTATCCGAAGAAGGCTTGGTCGTCGTCGTGGCCACGATCAACATGCAAAAACAAGCTGTACTTGCCGGCCCCGACCTTTTGTCTCGCGGGTTCATCTACATGCGCGAATCTGGTGAGCTGATCAACCAGGCTCAACGGCGCGTCTACCGCACCATCAAGAATACCTTCAAGCAAAACGAAAAAGTGACCGAAGGCATGCTCAAGGATGCGATCACCAGCAACCTGCAAAGCTTCTTGTTTGACAAAACCGAGCGCCATCCGGTGATCTTGCCGATGCTGATCTTACTTTAATCACGAACAGGGCGCGGTTTTTACCGTCCCTGTTTTTGTGTGGCTGCGTTTTGCCTGGCCGCCAGATGAGTACTTACTTTTCGGTACAGGTCACCATTGTTTTCTGTAAACCTTGCCGGTATAATTGAACTTGTGTTTTTACCAAACGTTTGAGAGGGGTAGTTTATGGCAGCGGGGTTCTATTACATTATCTTCAACCCTGCGGCGGGTTCAGGAACCGCTGTGGATGTCTTCAAGAAGATACGCGCGGTGCTCGATGAGCGCGGCATTCAATACGAGATCAAGGTGTCGCGCTACGCCGGGC
>CAKQZO010000213.1 GCA_934293835.1 uncultured Lacticaseibacillus sp.
CAGCAGCTTAGCTTGCTTCAGGTTCAAGATCAATTTCCCCGTTTTTTCAAAATGGATCGGGGTCGTCGCCGGCTTGGACTTGCCGGCCAACACATTGGCGACCATCTTCCCGGTTTGTACCCCGAGTTCATACTGGTCTAAGCCAATCGTCGCGACCCCGCCTTGTTTAACCATGGTGTCCACTGTCGGGAACACCGGCACCTTCTTGGTGTTGGCGACTTGCACCAGCGTCTGCATCGCGCTGGCAATCGTGTTATCTGTCGGCACGAAGATCGCGTCAACCTGCGTCACCATTTCGCCGGCGACTTGATTGAGGTCATTGGTCGAGCTGATGGTGAACTGCTTGACGGTGAAGCCGGCCTTGGGCGCGAGCGCCCCCACCATCTTGGCCTGGGTCTGCGCCGAATCGTCACTCGATGTCGAGATCACGCCTAGAGTCTTGGCCTGCGGCATCAGCTGATGGATCAAGGCCAGCTGCGATTGAATCGGCGCCTGATCGGAAACCCCGGTGATGTTGCCACCTGGCCGGGTGTTTGATTGCACAAGCTTGGCCCCTTTGGGATCGGTGATCGCCCCCAAGATGATCGGGGTCTTCTTGGTCACATCTGCCAGCGCCTGGGCGGCAGGCGTGGCGATCCCCACCATCACCGCGGCATTTTCGTTGGCGAAGCGCTCAGACATCGTCTTCAAGTTGCTTTGGTCGCCTTCCGCGTTTTGGAAGTCGACCTTGACGTTCTTGCCGACCGTGTAGCCGTTTTGCTTCATGCCGGCGATAATCCCGTGATGAATCGCGTCAAGCGCCGGATGCGTCGTCAGCTGTAAGATGCCGACGGTCGGCTTCGCCTGCTGCTTGTCTGCCTGCGGCTTGCCGGTCATGACGAACGCCGCGCCGAGAAACACCACCAGCGCCGCGATCAATGCGAGCATTCGTTTCATGCGTTGACCTCCCGCTATGCCATCAACGAGATCTTTTGGATATACTTCATCAGCTTAGACGTGGCCACATCTTGATCCGCTTCCGCTTCAGAAAAAGCCGCTTCGTCAAACGTCGACGGATTCTCATGCAGGCTGGTGACCATCGCGTCACACCCCGCCACAAAATCGGCAAAGGCGGCCGTCAGCAGCTTGTGATTCCCCATCAGCTTGGCTGGCACCTTCGCCTGTTGCAACTGCGCGAGCATCTGCTGGTAATGTGCGGTCCCATCCGCAAACAGCGTCTTGATCGTCGCATATTCGGCCGAGTCGAAGTCTGCCAGCGTCCCTGCCAAGAGCGCCTGCTTGAGCGTCTCAAATTTCGGACTCATCTTGTCTTGTTCTGCTTCCGTATCGGTCACGATCTGGTTGATCAATTGCGCGTAGTGCGCAAACTTCTGTTGATTTTTATTCATAAATAATTCCTCCAATCTTTCTATTTTAACCCATAATCACATAAAAGGCACCAGGCCCTCGCAAGAAGCGGACCTGGTGCCTCATTCGTTATCTCTAGCGGGCCTTGAGCCGTTGCCCCCACTTGACGAGTTCGACGATGATGATGATCGACACCCCGGCGCCGAGCACAACCGCCCATTGCTGCCAAGCCAGCGTCGTCACATGGAACAAGCCATTGAAGCCTGGCACCAGGATCGTCACTGCCAAAAGCAGGAAGGACACCAGAATCGCCCAGTTGAAGGCCTTATTGCGGAACAAGCCGACGGTGAACAGGCTCTGATGCACCGACTTCACGTTGAAGGCGTGGAACAGCTGAATCAGCCCCAAGGTGACATAGGCCATCGTCAAAGCATCCGCGTGCATCGCCGCACTGCCGGCGTGAATCGGCCACGTGATCCCGATATAATACACGCCCAGCGTCAGCAAACCTTCCAGCAGCCCCTGCCAGATGACCGCCTGGCCGACCCCACCGGAGAAGAAGTTCGACTGCCGGCCCCGTGGCCGCTGCTTCATGATCCCTGGCTCGGTTGGTTCAACGCCCAGCGCGATGGCAGGGAACGTATCGGTCACCAAGTTGATCCACAAGATGTGCACTGGAGCCAAAATGTCCCAGCCCAGCATCGTCATCATGAACAAGGTCAAGACTTCCCCGAGGTTAGCCGACAACAGGTACTGGATACTCTTTTGGATGTTGGAGAACACCTTGCGGCCTTCTTCCACCGCCGTGACGATCGTGGAGAAGTTATCATCGGCCAACACCATGTCCGAGGCCCCTTTGGACACCTCTGTCCCGGTGATCCCCATACCGATCCCGATGTCCGCCGCCTTCAGTGCCGGGGCATCGTTGACGCCATCGCCGGTCATCGCGACGACCTTGCCGCGCTTCTGCCAAGCATTCACGATTCGCACCTTGTGTTCTGGTGCGACCCGCGCGTACACGGCATACTGATCGACGTTGCGGTCAAATTCCGCGTCGGTTTGTTCATCTAACTGCGCCCCGGTAATCACCGCCGCGTCATCGCCAGGCTTGATGATCCCCAGTCGCGCGGCGATCGCTTCGGCGGTGTCTTGATGATCCCCGGTAATCATCATCGGGCGAATACCTGCGGCCTTGGCCGCGGCCACAGCATCAGCCACCTCTGGCCGCTCAGGATCGATCATCCCGACTAAGCCGGCGAACACCATGTCGTGCTCGATCGTTTCTGAAGTGATTGTTGCCGGTAGCACATCCAGATACTTATACGCCATCCCCAACACGCGCAAGGCCTGAACGGCCAAGCTCTTGTTCACCGCCAACAGGTCTTGGCGCGCCGCGTCAGTCAGCGGCTGGGCTTGATCGGCAAACGCCAATTGCGTCGCCCGCCGTAAGAGCTGATCGGGTGCCCCCTTGGTGGCCACCAAGAAC
>CAKQZO010000214.1 GCA_934293835.1 uncultured Lacticaseibacillus sp.
CTAGAGACGGTTGCCACCGGTGCGGCGAAGACGATCGATGACGTGACGGCACTGCTCGATGTCCCAGCCAGCCAGCTGATCAAGTCGGTGTTGTTCATCGCTGACGAACAACCCATCTTAGCGCTGGTGCGCGGTGATTATGAAGTCAACGATGTGAAGCTGAAGAATCTGCTTGGCGCTGATTTCTTGGACATGGCGACCCCAGAACAGGTGCAACAATATCTACATTGTGCCGTGGGCAATGTCGGACCTGTCGGGGTAGATGCCGATGTGCGCGTCATCGCCGATAATTCTTTACAAGGTTTGAGTAACCTTGTCGCAGGCGCCAACCAGCCTGAGAAGCACTTGCGTAACGTCAATGCCGACCGCGATTACCAACCCGAACAATATGCCGACATTCGGTTTGTGACCGAAGGAGAGGTTTCGCCTGACGGCCAAGGGGTCTTGCATTTCACCCGCGGCATCGAGATCGGGCATATCTTCAAACTCGGGACCCGCTATTCTGAAACCATGGGTGCGACCTTCTTAGATGAGAATGGCCGGGCACAGCCGATTATCATGGGCTCATACGGGATCGGGGTTTCCCGTTTACTATCGGCAGTCGCCGAGCAGCAAGCCGATGACCACGGTCTGGTGTGGCCGAAGAACATCGCGCCATTCGATGTGCATGTGATTCCGGTCAACACGAAGAAGCAAGAGCAACGCGACCTCGCCGACCAAATCACCACTGACTTGCAGGCAGCAGGCTATTCTGTCTTAGAAGACGATCGTAACGAGCGTCCTGGAGTCAAGTTTGCCGATTCAGATTTGATCGGTCTGCCGATCCGGATCACGGTCGGGAAGAAGGCCGCAGATGGCATCGTCGAGCTGAAGCTACGTAAAACTGGCGAGACGCTCGAGGTTAAACAAGAAGAGGTCATCAACTCGTTGCACGTGCTACTTGACCAACTGAACTAAGAACATTGACTCTGAGGCAGGATCTGCAACGATTGTGCCGATTCACAAAACGAGGTTGTGGCAAAAAGTCACAGCCTCGTTTTATTGTTGGCTCAAAAGCGCGGTTTGCCAGCTGAGCGACGGGTTGTCTCGCCGTTCAAAAACGGTTAAGCTAGATGCATGTCGCAGTCGTGCGTTGATTTTTAATTGAAGGGTGGCAGTGTTTTGCCTTTATCCAAACACGAAATGTTTACAAAGCTGCTTGAGCAGCTTCAATTACCACAAGATTTGGTAAACTATCCGGGATTTCAAGACGCCACGATCGATGCTGTCGATGTGCATGCGAAATCGCGGCATTATCATTTTACGATCGGCGTACCGACCATCTTACCCGTGGCGGTGTTTACGCCGTTCACCCAGCACCTCGAGGCGGCGTTCAAGGATATTGCCAGCGTCAGCCTGACGGTCGTGGCAGCTACGCCGGCCTTTGATCAGGCCTTGTTGGCCGGCTATTGGCCATATGTGGTCACCCATGCCGGGATCGAATCCAGCCTGGTTTATGAATTATGTATGAAACAAGAACCACAGCTCGAAGATGGTCGGGTCAGCCTCACCGCTGAGAATCAGCCAGTGAAGGATTTTCTGGTGAATCAAGGCCTCGGTAAGCTGGAAGAGGCTTATCTGAGTGTCGGTTTTCGCACCTTACACCTCAATGCCGATGTTGATGAGGCTCAGGCGAGTGCGCAGCGAGAGGTGTTCAAAGCTCAACAGGCCCAGCAAACTGCCGAGATGGCGAAGCGTGCGGCTGAAGTCGTGCAAAAACGCCAACAGGCGCAGGCAGACGATCCTGCCGCGGCCAGCGGCCCGATCGTCATCGGCCGGCCAATCAAGAGCAACGATGATCCACAGCAGATGATTGCGATTTCTCAAGAAGAACGTTCCGTAATCATCGAAGGTTATGTCTTCGATGTGGAGGTCCGTGCGCTGCGCTCCAAGCGGAAACTGTTGATGATCAAGGTGACCGACTATACGTCGAGTTTTGTGGTCAAAAAGTTCTCGAACAATGCTGACGATGAGGCCATGTTTGACCGGATCAAAACCGGCATGTGGTTCCGATTGCGCGGAAGCGTGCAAGAAGACAATTATTCTCGTGAGCTGACGGTGATGGCCCAAGACATGCAACAAGTCTCCCATCCGCAGCCGAAAGATGATGTTGAAGGCGAGAAGCGAATCGAGCTACATCTGCATACCAACATGTCAACGATGGATGGTATGACTAGCATCTCTGATTACGTTGCGCGGGCTAAGGACTGGGGGCACACGGCGATTGCGGTGACGGACCATGCCGGCTTGCAGGCGTATCCGGAAGCCCATTCGGCCGCAGAAAAGGCCGGCATCAAAATGCTCTACGGGGTCGAGGTCAACTTGGTTGACGATGGCACGCCGGTGGCTTATAACGCCACTGCCTCGCGCGACTTAGCGAGCGAGACCTACGTCGTCTTCGATATCGAAACGACGGGGCTGTCAGCGGTTTATGATAAGATTATCGAAATTGCAGCGGTGAAGATGCAAGATGGTCACGTGATTGGCGAGTTCGAAGAGTTGCTCGACCCGGGGTTCCCCCTTTCGGAGTTCACCATCAACTTGACGCACATCACCGATGATATGGTGCACGGCAGCAAGACCGAAGCCGAAGTGCTCAATGCCTTCCGGGAATTCTGCGCGGGGACCATCATGGTTGGGCACAATGTCACTTTTGACGTTGGCTTCATTAATGCCGGGTATCGCCGGTTGGGTCAAGAAACGATTCAAAATCCAATTATTGATACCCTTGAGTTGTCGAGAATGCTGCATCCAGAACGGAAGAACCACAAGCTCG
>CAKQZO010000215.1 GCA_934293835.1 uncultured Lacticaseibacillus sp.
TTACCTAGACAAAAAGTTGCACTTGAGTTGACAATTCGTCGTTCATAAAGTGTTGCACTTGAATTGTAAATCTGCCGTTCAAAAAATCGGTCCTACTGCGCCTTCACGGCCTTGATCGCGGCCTGAAGCGCCTGTTGTTGCATCTTGGCTTGGGCCTGGGCGATCACTTGCTTCCGCTGGGCGGCGGTCAGGTTCGGATTCGCCGTCTTGGCGGCGATCACGGCCTGTTGAATCGCGGCCTGCATCTTCGCCTTGGTTGCCGCACTCGGATGCTGGGCGGCCTTGAGCTTCTTAGCCAGGGCCTTCGCTTGTTGGGTCGTCAACTGTGCCCAGGTCTTAGGCACGGTGATGGTGTTGACCTGGCGCACAAGCTTGTGATTGTTCTGGTTAGAGAAGAACGACTTGTAGAAGCTGTTCTTGTAGACCCATTCCGTCCGGACGCTGCGTAATTTTGCCTTCGTACCGGTTTGGACAACGTTCTTGACCAGATAATCGGCCTTGGTGTGCGTCGTCTTGCCCTTGGCACTCAACTTGTAGATGTAGACCTGGCGCTTGCCGGAAGTGCCGACGTCTTGCTTCAACAGCATTGGTAACTGCTTAGACGGGCTGGCCGAATAGATCGTTTTCGTGGTGGTCGTGGTCACCTTTTCCATGCCAAAATGATTCTGGTCATTGGCGTTCACGAGGTACAACGACCCGAGCATCACGACCCCGAAAATCGCGGCCAACACGTACCGCAGCCAGCCGTTTTTCATCATGATGAAGCTGAGATACAGGCCGATCACGCCGATAATCAATGTTGCAATAATCATTCGCGCACCTCCTTAGCAGTCACGTCATGGCTAGCGACCGCCTTTTTATTCAAGAAGAACGTCAACGCCCAACCGAGGACGGAGAAGCCGATCGCAAACCAGAAGGCCGCGTGATACCCATCGAGCGTCGCGTTGAAGAATAGATGCTGATAACGCAACGGGTCGGTCACCGTCATGTGCTTGGCCGGGGCGGCATTGCTCGTCACGTTGGACAAAACCGAAACCAAGATCGCTGTCGTCATGGAGCTGGCGATCTGACGAACGGTGTTGTTGACGGCGGTCCCGTGCCGAATCAAGTCCAGCGGCAAGGCGTTCATCCCGTTAGTCGTCAGCGGCATCATGACCATCGATACCCCAAACATCCGCACCGCATAAATCAGTGTGATGAATAAGGTCGGCGTGTCTGCCGTGATGAAGGCAAACGGCAGCGTCGCCGCCGCCAGCAAGAAGAATCCGAGCTGGGCCAGGCGCTTAGCGCCGATCCGGTCGAAGACATACCCGGTGATCGGACTCATGACCCCCATCATCAAGGCCCCTGGCAACAGGGTCAATCCGGATTCCAGCGCCGACTTGCCATGCAGGATCTGTAGATACAGCGGCAAGATCATCTCGACGCCGACCATCGCCATCATGGCGATCGAACTCAGGATCGTCGAAATCGTGAAAATCTTGCTGGTGAAGACTTTGACCTGAACGAATGGCTCGTCGAGGCGCAATTGCCGCCAGACGAACAAGGCGATGATGACGATCCCGATGCCGATGCTACCAAGGACGATGGCATCGCCCCAGCCTTTAGAGCTGACTTCGGAGAAGCCATACAGCAACAAGCCAAAGCCGAAACTCGATTCGATCAAAGACAAGACATCAAGCTTCGGGTTGCTGGTCGGCAATACGTCTTTGACGAAGAACAGCGAGAGGATCAACACCAAGACAACGACTGGCAGTAGCATCCCAAAAAGGGTCCGCCAACCGGAGTTATCGATCACCCAGCCAGAAAGCGTCGGGCCGATCGCAGGGGCTACCCCGACGGCCAGGCCGGTTAAGCCCATGGCCGTCCCGCGCTTAGCCGGCGGGAAGAGGTTAAGCATGATATTTTGTAACAATGGCATCGTGATGCCGACTCCCAGCGCCTGAATCAAGCGCCCGACCAACAACATCGCAAAGCTGTTGGCGATGAAGGCGATCAAGGTTCCGATCCCGAAGATGCCCATCGCACCGATGTACAGCCACTTCGTCGACACCTTGGCTGACAGGTAGGCCGACACCGGAATCATGATCCCGTTGACCATCATGAAGCCGGTCGTCAACCACTGCACCGTCCCGGTCGAGATGTCAAAGGTCTTCATTAAGGTTGGAAAAGCGGTTGTCAGAATGGTTTGGTTTAATACGGTAATAAAGACGCCGACGATCAGCGTCACAACCATCAACGGCACGTTGATGGCCTTACCATGTCGATCTGTAACTGGCAAATTATCGCCCCTTTTATCAGTATATTTCGTTGTGCGTTTATCACATAATGTGATATTGACAAAACGTTATGTTACACTTACATTATTAAGTAGTCAATGAGTTTTCAGAAAATAAATCATTAAAATGACATCCTGTCACATTTGGAGGTAAGCCATGGAACCAGACTTCACCAAGCAGCTCAAAGCACTGAACCTATCCGTGGGTATCGGTGAAGCCAGCCGCATCACCGGCGCAACGGTCACCCAGATCCGCTATTGGGAGAAAAAAGACCTCATTCGCTCTTTTCGTCGCGAAAGCGGCGGGAACAAGCGCTTCAACTTCCCCAACCTGGCGGGGATCATCGTCATCAAGTCCCTGATCGACGACGGCTACACCCTGACCAAGGCCGCCACGGTTTTGGCCCAGCACCGCCACCGAATCGACCGCCTCAAGCTCCTTGCGAGCGCCTTGGTCGATGTCGAAGGCGGCGACAAGGAATCCGTCTTCAACTTCGGGCAACTCGCCAACGATCCAGACTTCGATGTCGTGGCGT
>CAKQZO010000216.1 GCA_934293835.1 uncultured Lacticaseibacillus sp.
CCATACGATCGCCAAAACAAAATCCGAATCTTGTTTAAGAACATATTCAATTTTACTGTGAGCACAGGCGTTTAACGAAGGACGCATCGCGTATTTTACGCCACGAATGAACTTTCAATTTAGAATAGACATATCTTCAGCACCCGCACTAACGGTTACATCACGGCCTGGAACTATTGGACAGCGAACACGACATCGACCAGTTCATACACATCCGAACGCAGTAATCCATTCGAATTTGTAACTCATCCAAATTTCCCGCTGATTTAAAAAAAGCCTCGCGTCAATTATCTTCGACACGAAACTTAATCACTAAATCCAATTTTACCAGCCAGCACTGAGTTCGACCTGCGACGACCCATTAAAACTTTCTCAGTGAGACCTGGTCGATGACGTGGTTGGTGGTCTTATGTAAGATCACATCGGCGCGCTTTTTCGTCGGTAAGATGTACTCGTTGAGGTTAACCAAGTTGACCCGCTCCCAGACATCGCGCGCCATGGCGAACGCCGCTTTGCGGTCACCAATCGCGTACTGATAGTAATAATTCGTCGGGTCGGTGAACGCGGTCTCCAGCAGCATACCGAAGCGCTCAAGATACCACTGCTCGATCAGGTTCGGATCGGCGTCGACGTACAACGAAAAGTCGAAATAGTCGCTCGCATAGATTGCCTGTTTGCTCGGCAGTTGTAACACGTTGATGCCTTCGACGATCAAGATATCAGGATGGTTGATAATCTCTTCTTCACCTGGCACAATGTCGTAGATCTGATGCGAATACTTCGGCGCGCGGACGATGCCCTGATTGTTCTTGACGTTGTTGAGAAAATGGATCAAGAGGTCCATGTCATAACTCTCAGGAAAGCCTTTGCGATCAAGAATCCCGCGATGCTCTAATTCAGCATTCGCATACAAGAAGCCGTCGGTGGTGATCATCTGCACGCGCTTATCCGGATACGCCCGCGACAGCATCAGCTGCAACAGCCGTGCGGAAGTACTTTTACCTACCGCCACAGAACCAGCAATGCCGATGATGAACGGATGCTTGTGGTCTGACTCGCCCATGAACTGACTGAGGTTATACTCCGCGGTTTGATAATCGCGGTAGCGCACATGAATCAGATGGCGCAGTGGACTATAGATGTCTTTGACATCTTGCATGCTGACTTCATCGTTCAGCGACCGAAGCTGCTTGAGTTCGGCATCGGTGACCGATGCGAAGTTGCGCGTATGAAAAGTCGCCCACTCCGAGCGAGGGAAGACGTAATAGTTCATTCGAGATTCCATGACGAAAAATTCTCCAGTCAAGCCGCGCCTGGTTAGCCGGCGTGTTTCTTATTATTCTGCTGGATAGCCTGCGCCTGATCGAACAGCGGACAGCCAACATCGCCGCAAGACTTGCACCCATCGCCCTTGGCCTTCTTGAAAAACCGGGTGTAGATGACGAAGCCCACCGCTGCCAAAATAATCACCGCAATAATTAATGTTGCCATCAGCAATTCCTCCTATGTTAGCACTTTCAGACCCGCCGTTGCAAGAGATCACGCCAATTCTGGAGTGGCCGCCTGCTCACGCTTGATAAACAGGCCAAAACCGATTAAAGCCAGCGCCAGAATCCCGAGGCCAAGCCCTAGTGGCGTAGAAGTTCCGGCGATCACCGCCCCGATCTGATTGACGATCGTTGCGACCATGTAGGCCACCGCACATTGATAGCCGACCGCGTACCACGTCCAGCGAGTGTCCCCGAACTCCTTGTACATCGTCCCAATCGACGCGAAGCAAGGGGCGCACAACAAGTTAAAGACCAAAAACGCGTAGCCGGCCATCGGCGCGTAAGCGCTGCGCAGCTGGCTTTCAAAGTTAGCCATCGTTCCGCCACCAAAGGCGATGCGGAACGTACCGACGCAGTTTTCCTTCGCAATCAAACCGGAGAAGATCGCGGCGGTTGCCCGCCAATCGCCGATCCCGAGCGGCGCAAAAATTGGTGCGATCACACTACAAACCGCGCGCAAGATGGAGTGATTCTGATCAACCATCTGCAAGCGGAAGTTGAAGTTCGCCAAAAACCACAACAAGACGCAAGACGCGAAGATCAGTGTGCCGGCCTTGTAGACGAACGCCCGGCTACGGCTGTACACCGAACGGGCGATGTTACTGGCCTTAGGCAGGTGGTAGGCGGGTAACTCCATGACAAACGGTGATGGTGGCCCGGCAAAGAGCCGCGTTTTTTTCAAGAAGATCCCCGAGCCAATCACCGCCATGATGCCGATGAAATACGCGCTCGGCGCCACCCAGGATTGCCCCGGGAAGAAGGTCCCCGAGATCAAGGCAATCACCGTCAGCTTGGCCGAACACGGCATGAACGTCGTCAACATGATGCTCATGCGTCGATCTTGCTTCGACTCGATCGTCCGCGTCGCCATGATGCCTGGCACGCCACACCCCGTCGCGATCAACATCGGAATGAACGCCTTACCTGACAGGTTGAACTTATGGAAGATGCGATCCATGACGAACGCGATGCGCGCCATATAGCCGCAATCTTCAAGCATCCCCAGACACAAGAACAGCATCATGATCTGCGGCAAGAAGCCCAAAATCGCCCCGACCCCACCGATGATGCCGTCAACGATCAGGCCTTGGAGCCAAGGTGCGACTTGCCAACTCTGCAGGTAATGCGTTGCAAAATCCGGTAGCCATGCGCCGAACACGGTGTCGTTGAGCCATTCCGAGCCGATCGTGCCGATCGTCTGAATCGACAGGTAATACACCGCCCACATCACC
>CAKQZO010000217.1 GCA_934293835.1 uncultured Lacticaseibacillus sp.
ACCTATAGTACTTGCACAATGGCACAAGAGGAGAATCAGGCGGTTGTGGCGGCCTTTTTAACCGCACATCCAGAATATGAACAAGTGATGACACCCGGCAGTGAGCGCCTGACTAAGGCCCATGCCAAACCAGCCTTGCAATTATTCCCGGACGATTATGGAACCGATGGGTTCTTCATCGCGACAATGACTCGACACGAGGACTAATCATGGAGTATGCATACCGAACGGATATTGGGCGCAAGCGTCCTAACAATGAAGATTATGTCGGCGTGTTCGCTAATCGAGAAAAAGCGACGCTGGCGATCGTTGCCGATGGCATGGGTGGTCATCTCGGTGGTGACGTCGCAAGTGAGATGGCAGTCTCGCACATCGGTTACGCCTTTGAGAAAACGACGACGGGTGATATTGAAAAAATTGTGCGTTGGCTGATTTTTGAACTCCAGCGCGAAAATAGTCTGATCCTTGAAAAGGCACATAAGTACACTGATCTATCAGGGATGGGGACCACTTTGGTGGCGGTAATTATCTCTGGAGGGCGCTTCGTGGTCGCCAATATTGGAGATTCACGAGGTTACTTGTATCGTCGCGGGCATCTCGTTCAGATTACCGAAGATCACAGTTTGGTTAACGAACTGGTCAAAACCGGAGAACTGACGCCAGAAGAGGCGAAGCGATTCCCACAGCGTAACGTCATCACCCGCAGTCTCGGCGTCTCTGATGATGTCGATGCCGATGTCACCATTTACGACTTGGAGTATGATGATTACTTATTGCTTTGTTCTGATGGATTGACCAATCAGGTGCCGGATCCGCAGATTGCGACTGTTCTTGCCGACCAGTTGCTGTTAGAGGAGAAGGCCCAGAAATTGATCGATATGGCTAATGCCGCTGGTGGTCCGGACAATATCACCGCCTTGATCATTCACCAAGATAGGAGGGATGGCAGTGATTGAGCCAGGATACACGCTTAATGAACGCTACCAGCTCAAGCAGACCCTCGGTGAAGGGGGAATGGCCAATGTCTACCTCGCCCATGATCTGATCTTAGACCGGGATGTTGCGGTCAAAGTCCTACGGCTAGATCTACAAAATGATCCCGACGCTGCTCGACGTTTCCAACGCGAAGCGATGGCGACCAGTGAGCTGGTACATCCAAACATCGTTTCGATCTATGATGTCGGTGAATCTCATGGCCAGCAGTATCTTGTGATGGAATATGTACCTGGCAGCGATTTGAAGAAGTACATTGTTGAACACTTCCCGATTCCCTATCAGCGCGTGATCGAGATCATGACGCAAATCCTAAGTGCCGTCCAAGTTGCTCATGATCATCACATTATTCATCGCGACTTGAAGCCACAAAATATTTTGATCGACAACCAAGAGAATGCCAAGATTTCTGATTTTGGTATCGCAGTGGCGCTGTCAGATAATTCGATGACTCAGACCAACTCGTTGCTGGGTTCGGTGCATTACCTATCCCCGGAACAGGCTCGAGGGGGGATGCCGACGCGCCAAAGTGACATTTACGCTTTGGGGATCATCTTATTTGAGATGCTGACAGGCACTGTGCCGTTTGAAGGCGATTCGGCAGTATCCATCGCACTGAAGCATTTTCAAGAAGACATGCCTAGCGTTCGTCAGTTCGATCCCCGGATTCCACAAGCACTTGAAAATGTGGTTTTGAAGGCTACGACTAAGGATCCTGCGGAGCGTTATACGTCCGCAGACGCGATGGCGAGTGATCTAAAAACGTCGTTGGCGCCGCAGCGCGCGCATGAGGCAAAGTTTGTCCCGGAAGGCGATGACCTTGGTGAAACGAAGGTCTTACCGGTACTTAAGGATACCGCTATATTAGATGAAGAGGCGCCGGTGGCGGCATCGTCCAAGCGGCCCGAGGGTGCCGGCAAGTCGCGGCAAGGTAAGGGCGCTTGGCTGAAACAGCGTTGGCCATTTCTGGTAGCCGCTATCGCAGTTGCGGCGATCGTGATCGGAGTCGTTGTTGCTTTATCTGGCGGCAATACTGATGTTGCGGTGCCAGACCTTGAAGGCATGACGAAGCAGCAGGCGCAAACGGCGCTGGATAACGTCGATCTCAAGTTAGGTAGTGTCTCTAAGCAGGCCTCTAGCCGCGTTGATAAAGACCGAATCATCAGCAGCAATCCAACGCGCAAAACCGCAGTGAAGGCACAAAGTAAGGTCAATATTACGATGTCGACAGGACAAAAACGGTTCACCTTGGATGATTACACCGGGCAATCCTATGCTGATGTTGCCAAAGACTTGCGCAAGAAGGGCTTTACGGTGCGGGCGCTGCGTACCGAAAGTACGACGGTAGCCAAAGGTGAGATCATCAGTCAAGATCGCAAGGCTGGTAAACAAGTGGTACCAGCAAATACGACGATCGTGTTTACCGTGTCTCAAGGCGACGGCAGTAGTGATGCTCAAAGTGACTACTATAATCAACCATCACCAAACGTGGCATCAAGTTTTTCGGAGACAACCTCCAGTGCGCCAACACCTCAGCCCAATCAAAGTAGCTCGGCATCTACTGTATCGGAGGATAGTAATGACTTGAATCAAAAGTCTGAATCGTCGCATTCTGAATCTAGTAGTAGTGCCGCTTCATCTGGGTCATCTGAGGCAGCAAGTAGCCAGCCGTCCGCTTCAAGCAGTAACAGTAGTAGTGCTACCAGTGACGAATCCAATCACTGAGGCGCACGAGAAATGGAGTTTAAATGAGTGCTAATTTAGTTGGCCGGATTATTAGAC
>CAKQZO010000218.1 GCA_934293835.1 uncultured Lacticaseibacillus sp.
GTCGAGGAAGGTGATCAGGCCATCGGCGAAGTGGGCGACGATGCCGTCGCGCTGTTGAAAATGGGCGAGCAACCAGCGATCGACGCTGGTCAGGTGGTCGCGCAAAGACAAAAAGTGGATACGACAGAAATAAAAGAAGCCGCTCTCGTTGGTCGCGACCTGTGAGGAGTCTGCGGCGATGACATCAGGCAGCGTCGTCGCGCCCGGCGCCTGGGTCAGGCGGGTGAAGGCGACCTCTTGAGGGAGCAGGTGGCCTTGGGCCATCCGCAAGCGTTGCACGCCGAATGCGAGTAAGTCTTGTTTCGACAGACTCGGATCGGCAGTGAACCAACAATGCGGATGCGCCTTGAAGATGCGCTCGCTTTCTTCGACGACGCCTTGATAAGCACGGTCGCCGAACGGCCAGCCGACCCCACGATAGGCTAAGATGAAGAAGTTGATCATCACCATCCGGATGCGTAATTCGCTGCCTTCCAGGCCCCAGGTGCTGGTGTTTAGTGAGACGCCTTTGGACTGGAGGTAAGACTTGAAGCCTTCCACCCGCCGGCGTAAAGTGGAGATACTGATCTCATGGGTGGCACAAAAAATGTGGACGTCTGGTTGCTCGGCCTTGAAAAGGTAATCGAAGAACGCAAACGCCATGCTGGTCTGAAGCAAGTGGAAGCGATACTGGTCGACGGTCACATCGGCGGCGAGCTTGCTGAAGGCCGCTTCATCGGCGATGTCGACGGTGAAGCGGCCTTCAGCTGCTGGAGGTCGGCGATGATATCTTGAAACGCGTTGTATGCTTGTGAGTAACTCAATTGCGCCTCTTGACTTAACCGGTTGACGGTGAAGTTCGTGTTTTGTAGCGCTTTGAGCACGCGATAAACGCGATAGTTGATCGTTGCACGTTTATCGAAGAAGTAAGCTTCAAACATCCGTAATCTCCTCACATCATGTTACTTTGTAGTATAGCACATCGTAGACGGCTACGAGAAAGGAACTGACATGGCTTCGATCACAAAACTGACTGCCCAGAAGAAACCGGGACGCTTCAACGTCTTCGTAGACGGCAAGTATGCATTTGCCGTCAGTGAAAGTACCTTGATCCATTTTCGCCTAACCAAAGGCATGTCGCTAGACGACGACCTCCAGGCCCAGATCCAAGCCCAAGAAGTGATCGCGCAGGCCAACACCTTGGCGCTGAGTTATCTCAGCCGCCAGCAGCGCACCGAACACGAGTTGCGCGTGAAGCTGACCGAAGCCGAGCTACCAGCTGCAGCAATCGATGCGGCGATCGCGCACATGCACGCCTTGCACTATCTGGACGACGCGCAATACGCCCAGGCCTTCATCAACGACAACCTGCACCTGAGCGACAAGGGTCCGGCCGTGGTCTTGGCCAAGCTGCAACAGCGCGGGGTGGCTGAGGCGCTGATTCACCAGGCCCTGGCTGCGGTGGCAGATGAAGCTTGGCTGACGCCTGCGCGCAAGGCGGCCAAGAAGGCGGCCGCGCAAAGCAGCCGCCAACCGTTTTACCGCCGGCAACAGAAGATTCGCCAGGCGGTGATACAAAAAGGCTTCACGCCTGATCTCGCTGACTCCGTCTTGGCAGAACTCGAGCTTGAAGCTGATCCCGACGACGAAGCCGACCAACTGCACCAGGCGGCCAAGAAGCTGTGGCGCCAGAAGCGCCAGTACCCGGATTATGAGCGGCGCCAGCGGGTGAAACAGGCGCTTTTTCGCAAGGGGTTTGCCCTTGATGCGATCGATACCGTCTTAGACCAGCTCAGCCAAGAAGCGTGATGGCATCGCGGCCTGATTTTTGATATAATATTGCGCGTACAGATCAATAGGAAGCTGGTTTAGTATGCGGATACCCAAAGAAGGCGATTCAGTCGCCATCCAAAGCTACAAGCACGACGGTAGCCTGCACCGCACGTGGCGAGATACGATGGTGCTCAAAACCAGCGAAGATGCATTGATCGGTTGTAACGATCACACACTTGTGACCGAAAGCGATGGCCGGCGGTGGTTGACCCGCGAGCCGGCGATTATCTATTTTCACAAGCATTATTGGTTCAATATCATCGCGATGATCCGAGAAGGCGGCGTGTCGTATTATTGCAACTTAGCGACGCCGTACACGCTGGATCAAGAAGCGGTGAAATATATCGACTATGATCTTGATGTCAAGGTGTTCCCAGACGGTGAGAAGCGCTTGCTTGATGTCGATGAATATGAGGCCCACCGGCGCAAGTGGCAATATCCCGCCACGACCGACCGCATCTTGAAGGCCAATGTGAAGGTGTTAGTCGACTGGATCAACCACGGCAAGGGACCGTTCTCCCAAGCCTATATCGACTTGTGGTACAACCGGTACTTGCAACTCTCCCACCGGGTGTAGACCCCGATAGGTAAGCCAGGGCGCATCCCTGGCTTTTTGTTTCGGTTGGCGCAACTGTTGTGCCCAGAATCTTGCGTGAAGGAGTTTTTTGTGATGACAGATTTATTGAAGCAGCCGGCTCAAAGCTTTGTCGGCCAAGTCTATATGCCAGAGGATACCGATCAGAGGGGGACGTTCGCCAGCTGCTGGGAGAACTTCGAGCAGGCCGGGTATTTTGTAGCGCTCGATGCGCAGACTGAGACCCCGAATCGCACCTATCTGCTGATTTTCTCGCCGTACGGGGCGTTCCAATACTGGATCGGTAGCGTCTTGCCGGCGACGGCGACCGCGCCGGCAGGCTTGGAGA
>CAKQZO010000219.1 GCA_934293835.1 uncultured Lacticaseibacillus sp.
GGATCTTCAATGTGGTGATGTTGATGGCAGTGGTTTCGGCCGTGTGGATGTTTATTTTGTATCATCTCACCATGACGGGGCCGACGAGCGATCCGAGTCGGTTGTACTATGGGACGGATACGCGCGCGTTTGCCATTTTGCTGGGGGCAGCGCTGGCCTTCATCTGGCCCAGCGCGCATCTGACTGAGCACATCGGTAAGCGTCAGACCCAGATGCTTGATGGCATTGGCGCCTTCACGATGCTGGGAATGTTGGCGATGGTATTGTGGTTGAGCGATCAAAGCGCCTTTTTGTATCAAGGGGGAATGTTCATATTCTCTGTCTTGACCACGCTTTTAGTCGCGGTGGTGGCGCATCCCGGCGCGCATTGGAATCGTCTGTTGACGAATCCGGTGTTTACTTGGATCGGCCGGCGGAGTTACGGCCTGTACTTATACCAGTTTCCTGTGATGATCTTCTGGGAGAGCCGTTTTCAGAATGCGGCGGATCACCAGCTGTTATATCCGGTGTGTGAAGTTATCATTATCGTTTGTTTGACGGAGTTATCTTACCGGTATATCGAAACGCCGCTTGCGCGGTTCGATTATCGACAGACGCGATCGTTTCTCAGTGCGGTGTTGCACGGCCGGACCCATGGCGCTGCGCGGATCGTGCCTGCTGTATCGCTGGCGGTATTACTTGTCGGTGCGGCCGGATTGATCATGGCGCCTGGAGCCAAGTCGACGGCGGATTCGTCGCCATTGGCCGAACAGCTCAAGAAGAACAAGACCGCCTCTAAGGCAAAAAAAGCAGAGTTGGCGGCTGCGCGGGCGCGCAACTCGGCCTCGGCGTCTTTAGCCAAGAATCGCAAGGCCTCGTTAAGCCTATCACTTTCGGCTTCTAAGGCAGCCGAATCAAAGGCCAAGGCCCATCCGGTTAATCAGGAGTTTGAGCGCTATGGATTCACTCAGGTGCAGCTGCAACAAGCTCAGAATTTGCAAGTGACCTGTATTGGTGACTCGGTCATGCTCGATGGAAAGCCGTTGCTACAGCAGCTGTTACCGCATGCCTTTGTGGACGCGGCAGTCTCGCGGCAGATGGTCGATACGATCAGCACCGTTGCCCATTATGCGGCGACAGGGGCATTGGCGGACAAGGTCGTCATCGGCTTGGGAACGAATGGCCCATTTTCCTCGGCTGATTTTGATAAAATGATGGCGGCGATCGGGGATCAACGGCAGGTCTATTGGATCAACGTTCACGTCCCGACGCGGACATGGCAGAATCAGGTTAATGCACTGCTTCAGACTGAAAAAGGGAAATACCACAACTTACATGTGGTCGATTGGTATCATGTTGCGACTGGACATCCCGAGTGGTTCTACAAAGATCAAGTACACATGAATCCGACCGGTAATCCGTATTATGCAGCCGCGGTGGTCAAGGCTTTGTTGGGATAGTCGGCTCAACAATCTGTGAGCGGCCTTTTGGAACGTAACATCACTGGAATATGCGGGCACATGAAGGGGCTGTGACTTTTGTCACGGCCCCTTGTGTATGGCCGTGCCCATTGGTGCAATTGGCTCGTTGCAGGCTGTTGACGTACGGCAGCCCCCCGGCGGAGTATGTTACACTGGATGCAAATGAAATTTAGAGAATAGGAAGTAGAGCATGGAAATCGAATTCTTAGGCACCGGCGCGGGTTCGCCTTCAAAGACGCGCAACGTATCAAGCTTAGCGCTGAAATTGCTTGATGAGCGCAACGAGGTATGGTTGTTCGATTGTGGCGAAGGCACCCAACATCAAATCTTGAGAACCACGATTCGCCCGCGCAAGGTGACCAAGATCTTTATTACGCATCTCCACGGTGACCATATCTTTGGCTTGCCAGGATTCTTGGCAAGCCGGGCCAACCAAGGTGGTGAAGCGCCTTTGACGATTTACGGCCCGGAAGGCATCGAACGATTTGTGCGAACGAGCATGCAGGTGACGCAGACGCGGTTACCTTATAAGTTGAACTTTAAACTACTGGCAAATCCTGGCGTGGTGTTTGAAGATGCGACTTTCAAGGTTTCGTTTGATACACTGGATCATCGGATTCAAAGCTTTGGGTTTCGCATCGAAGAAAAGCCCCATGAAGGGGTGCTCTTGATCGATAAGGTCAAGGCTGCCGGAATCCCGAGTGGGCCGATTTACGGAAAACTCAAAGCTGGGCAGACGGTGACACTTCCTGATGGGCGGACGGTCAATGGCCAAGATTTCATCGGCCCGGCGCAACCCGGTCGGGCAGTTGCCATCTTAGGGGATACGCGTAAGACCGCACACACCTTGGAGCTGGCCGCCAACGTTGATGCAATGGTTCATGAAAGCACTTTTGGGCCAGACGAGGCCAAGCTGGCACGCCAATATTATCATGCAACGAATCTTCAGGCGGCTAAGTTGGCGCGCGAAGCCAACGCTCATGAGTTGTTGTTGAATCATATTTCGGCGCGGTATGTCGGCAAAGGGGCGGCGATGCTCGAAAAGTCTGCGCAGAAGATCTTCTCGAACACGCATGTCGTGCACGATTTAGAGGCAATCGATATTCCGTTTCAAAAGGAGGCCCCAGATGGACTTAGCTGATCAGGTGGTGGTGGTTACTGGGGGGTCGTCAGGATTAGGCAAGGCGGTTGGATTAGAGGCCGCGCGGCGTGGGGCAACGGTTGTGTTTTTGGCCCGTCGGCGTGCGCTATTGGGCCAGGC
>CAKQZO010000220.1 GCA_934293835.1 uncultured Lacticaseibacillus sp.
CGGCTTGGTCGCTCCTGCGGCAGCCGATGGGGCGGCCTTGACTGCCCAGGTGGTGGCGCAGGTCGACGCGCACCAAGACACGCTAGAGGCGTCCGCTTCTGTCGGCGAGCTTGAGAAGGTGCGGCGGCAATTGCTGTAACTGTGCTATATTGGAGGCGGAGGTGGCGAGATGGCAAACATTAGAGATATCGCGCGGTTGAGTGGCTATTCGGTGGCGACCGTATCGCGGGTCATCAACAATCGGCCGTATGTCTCCCAGCCGGTGCGCGAGGCGGTGTTGAAGATCGTCCGCGAGCTCGACTACGTGCCGAATGCGGTTGCCCGGGACCTTTCTGCGGGCCACACGAAGACGATCGGCATCGTGACGCCGATGCGCGACCATCCATATTTTACCAGTCTGACAAATGCGATCACGCAAGCAGCGTTCTCCCGGGGGTTTCGGGTGATGTTATTGCCGTCGCAATATCAGGTCGCCATCGAGCTCGATTACCTGGAACAGCTGCGCCGCAAGGCTTACGATGGATTGATCTTCACCTCGCACGCCATGGCCGTGGCCAAAATGTTGCCGTATCTCAAATACGGGCCGGTGGTGTTGTGCCACGACCCCGAAGGCATCGCGATTCCTGCGGCGTATACTGACCGCGGCGAGACTTATCTCGAAGGTTGTCGGTGGCTCAAGGCACAAGGCGCCAAGCGGGTGGGCATGTTCTTGCCCCGCGACCCGGCGCTGTCCGCCACCAGTCAGGCGATGATCGACGCTTACTGCCAGGTGTTTGGCCACGCCCCCGAACCTGCGTGGTTGGCGATCGATATCATGAACAATGCCGATGGCTACACTGGCGCGCAGCGGCTTGCGGCGGCTGGGGTTGATGCGATCTTCACCAACGGCGATGACATTGCCGGCGGTGCGGCGTCGTATTACCGCGATCACGGGTTGGCGATGCCGCTGATGGTCGGCCAGGAGAATCAGCTTTCCGGCAAGCTACTCGGTATCCCGACGATCGATCACCATTTTCGCCGGGTCGGGGCGCTTGCCTTGCGCCTAGCGATCGGCGAGCTCACCGGTCAGCACGAAGTCGCATCGACATTCGTGTCGCGCTCATGATATAATGAACGGACTGAGACGTGTGGCGCTGGCCACACGCCTTTTCTTTCACTTGCGACCACATCTCACAAAGGGGACTTTATGGACTGGTTATTACGCTTTGTCAAAGGCATCTTCATCGGCTCTGGCTTTATTCTGCCGGGAATCTCAGGCGGCGCGCTCGCGGCCGTGTTTGGATTGTATGAACGCCTGATCGGCTTCTTGGCCCACATCACCCGCGACTTTCGGGCAAATTTCTTGTTCTTCTTGCCTGTCGGGCTAGGCGGGATCGCCGGGGTGTTCGTGCTTTCGTTTGCCGTTAGCTTCTTCTTGGGCGCATACGAGGCACAGATCCTGTGGCTGTTCGTCGGCTGTATCGTCGGGACCGTCCCGGCGTTGTGGCGCCAGGCGGGCAAACACGGCCGGCGCCGCTACCATCCGCTACTCACAGCACTTTCGTTTGGCGTTAGCCTCGCTTTCTTGATGCTGGGGACGCGGCTGTTCGATGGTGCCGTCGAGCAGAGTTTCGGCAATTGGCTGATCGCCGGTGGCCTGATCGCGCTGGGGATGATCGTGCCAGGGCTGTCACCGTCGAATTTCCTCGTTTACATGGGGCTGTACAAGCCGATGACAGACGCCATCGGGGCGCTCGACTTTAGCGTCCTGTTACCGATGGCGCTCGGCGCGCTCATCTGTCTGGTCGTGTTGGCCAAGTTGATCGATTGGGCCTTCGCCCGGTGGTATGCAGGCTTGTTTCATCTGATTCTGGGCGTTGTCTTCGCCTCGACGGTGATGATCGTGCCGTTAGACTTCAACTATCTGAGCATCGGGACCATTGTCTGTGTGGCGACCTTCATCGCTGGAGTGACGGTTGGTTGGTGGATGAGCCGCTTAGAAACTCAGTATCAGGTGGCGTAAAAAAAGACTATCTCACATTTTTCGTTGAGGTAGTCTTTTTTTAGTTTATAGCGAATGGCGTTCGATCAGGCGCGGCTCGATCAACTGCTTGAAGGTATATTCATCAAGCTTGCCTGCGGCCAGTTGGCGTAGCCGGCTGACGGCGACTTTGGCCAGTGAGTGGACAGGCACATGAATGGTCGTTAGATCGGGGTCGATAATGCGGCCTTCGGCAATATCGTCGAAGCCGATCACGGCCAATTCTTCGGGAATGTGGATGCCTTGTTGTTGCGCTTGGCGGATGACGCGAATGGCGATGTAGTCGTTGTCACAAAAGATTGCCCGGGGCAAAGGTCGGTCGAATAGCGCCTGGTCTTCCGCCGCAGGTTGCATCGACATGCCATCGAGCTCATAGCTGCCTGCCAAGGGCAGTTTTGCTTCAGCCAATCGCGCCATGAAGCCGCGGGCACGCGCCTGAAAGTTCGGATAGTGTTCCTTGGAGTGGAGGTATCCGATTTCTTGATAGCCATGAGCAATCAAGGCGCTCGCCGCGCGGTAGCCACCGAGATAGTTATCAATGGCGACCACGTTGGCCGCAATCTCAGGATAATCTGTGTCTAGGATCAGCAGATGGTGTAGGTGTTCGGCGAGCGTTGCGATGTGGTCTTTGCACAAGGAAGTCGCCAAAACGATGGTGCCGAGGTAATTG
>CAKQZO010000221.1 GCA_934293835.1 uncultured Lacticaseibacillus sp.
GGGAAGTGTACGCTCAACTTTCAAAAATAGATCTTAGAATCTTGCCTCAACTCCTTGACTCTTTACCACAAGACTAGAAATAAGTGACTCGCCACCAAAGCGACTTCTGGTTGCAAGCAACCGCGTAAATCGTTGGAGCCATTGTAACCCTGGTTTCGGCCATACCAATTGATGAAACCGCTATCTTGGGAGGTAAAATTTTTTTTGTAAATAAAAAACGCCGAGAATTCGGCGTTTTGTGTGAATCAGGCGGTGTGAGTATTACTAACAGGATAGATTGACACCCTTTTGCTCAACGCAGATTAGCGTGCTTTTTGGTCAATTTTTTGTATCCTGCGGCCACGAGATTGACATAGATGATGAAGAAGACCCCGATTGCCTCACCGAGTATGAACAAGGCCGCCCCCAGCGCATCGCCGGTAATCGCTGCCGCGGCCGGCGAGGCGATGCACATGCCGATGCCGAAGACCATACCAATCGTGTGTGCGCGCTGGTAGGCCGCGCGCTCTTGTCTGGCCAAGGCCTGGGTGGCAGTCGCGATCGGAATGTGACGATGCTTATGGTGCTGACGCGAATTTAGTCGCGGGGTGAGGATCAGCATCACGCCGATGGCGGTGAGTAATAAGAAGATCCCCCCGGCGATGCCATCGCGCATCCCGCTCAGAGTGCTAGCCGCGGCCGGGGCGCTACATGCGGCGATCAGCGTCGCCACCCCTGCGGCGGTGAAGCGCGCGGTACGTTCATTTCTCCGCCAGAAACTGGCGGCTGTCGTGGTATCGATGCCGATCGATGTTTGTTTGTTCCCCATGATTTTTGCTCCTTTGTTGCCCTTATGATGCTAATGTACGCGCTTGGCGCGGCGCTGGCATCAGGCTTCGGGCGGATTTCACTGGGCTTGGCTGGTGCCATCGGCGTAATTCAGGCTGACGCCAGGCTGGATGTTGAAGATGTAGACGTTGAAGCGGATGGTGTTGTCACCGATGGATTGGGCGCGCATGGCGACCCCACGTGCGAGCAGCTCGCTCCCACGGAAAATGGGGGTGACTTCGTAACGGACATAATGAGCGCTGGATTGTTTGAGGTAATGGGCGATATCGTCTTCATGGGCCTGCATCAGCGGCGAGTTCAGCTCGCGGGTGCCGGTCATCAGATTCTTGGGATTGTTGTTTTCACCGGATAGTTGGTAGCCGATCAGGTGACTGCGATTATAGATCCAGGTGCCATTGATCTTCTTGTTGTGCCAGCCGGTCGGATCCCAGGTCAGTGGCTCGCGGTCGGCAGAAGGCATCAGACTTTGATTCAGTAGGGCCTCTGCGGCGCCAACACGGTTGAGTTTGTCCAGGTCAGAGAAGCTGGTCCAGGCGCCGTTAGTGGTGGCCAGCTCGGCGGTGGTGAATGCCGGGTCGTTGTTGTTGATGGCGATCTCTTGCTCGCCGTTGTAGGTCAAGGCCGCAAGTTTAGTCACCGGCTGGGCGGTGGTGTTCGCCGTTTTGGTGGGGCGGTTGGCGACGTTCACATGGTGAGTGGTGGCCGAATTCGGGCCGCTCACCTGTTGTTGCACCTGTTGGCTGCCTCCTAAGGCGACCCCTAAGATGACGAGGCTGGTCGCTAACTTGCGCCGGCGTGTGCGGGCGCGCTTTTGACGTGGCAAGCGGGTTGCGCCGACCAAGATGCCTGCGATGATCAAGATGATTCCTAGAATAAGCATGCGATTTCCCTCCGGTGGTTCCAGTTTACCTAAGCCGTAGCGGTTGCGCAAAGCCCCACGGCAGAATTTTCCTACCATAGATTGCCCAAGAAGATGAATTCTGCTAAGATTAACTGCAATGTGTCCAGATCAAATCATAGCGAGGTAAAAGAGTGCTTACAGTTAACAACGTGTCGATGACGTTTTCAGACCGGACTTTGTACAAAGACGTCAACTTGAAGTTCACCCCCGGCAATTGCTACGGCATCATCGGCGCTAACGGTGCCGGTAAATCCACCTTCTTGAAGATTCTTGAAGGTAAGTTGACCCCGACGACTGGGAGCGTGACGATGGATCCCAACGAGCGGATGAGTTCGCTCAAACAAGATCACTTTGCGTTCGACGATCAGACGGTGATGAACACGGTTTTGCAAGGCTTCGAGCGTCTTTATCAGGTCATGGTGGAAAAAGATGCGCTGTATGCCAAGCCTGATTTTTCTGAAGCAGACGGCATCAAGGCTGCGGAGCTCGAAGGCGAATTTGCCGAGATGGACGGCTGGAACGCCGAATCCGATGCTAGCCAATTGTTGCAGTCGGTGGGCATCCCAGAAGCACAGCACCAGACCTTGATGGCGGAATTGCCTGAAGGGGAGAAAGTTAAGGTGCTGTTGGCCCAGGCCATGTTCGGCAAGCCAGACTTGCTGCTGTTAGACGAACCGACGAACGGGTTGGACCCGCAGACGATTGCATGGCTGGAAGACTTCTTGGCTGATTATGACAACACCGTCTTGGTCGTCAGCCATGACCGGCACTTCTTGAACGCGGTATGCACGATGATGTGTGACGTTGACTTCGGGAAGATCGAGATGTTCGTCGGCAACTACGACTTCTGGATGGAATCCTCCAAGCTTGCCCAGCAACTGCGCGCCAACGCGAACGCCAAGAAGGAAGAACAGATCAAGCAACTGCAGGAATTCGTGGCGCGCTTTTCGGC
>CAKQZO010000222.1 GCA_934293835.1 uncultured Lacticaseibacillus sp.
GTGTTGCCCGGCCCCAACGACAACCGAATATACTGCGCCGCTTGGGCTTCCGTCAACCCGAGCGCCTGGAGCGTCTTGTCTGGGCGCGGATCCTTAATGCTGCAGGCGCTGACCGTCGACAGGCTGATACCGTGCTGGCCCAACCACGTTGCGGCTTCTTGGCCTTGTGTATGCGGCAACAACAACCCGATGATCCCGGGATACCCACCAGCAGGCACAACGGGAATGATGCTGGTCGCCAGCGCGGCCAACAGCTGCTTGCGCAAAGCGGTCAGGTGCGCCAAGCTGGCATCGCGGCCGGCCATGGCCGCCTCTAAGGCCGTTTCCGCACTGACGATGCCAGGCACATCCATTGTCCCTGGCAAATACCCGTTTTGCTGAAAAACATTGCAAAACCGCGGCTTAGACGCAACTGCAGGGGCCAGGTACAAGAAGCCACAGCTCTTGGGGCCGTTGAACTTGTGGGCGCTGACAGAAAAGCCCGCCAAGTCGGCCAACGCCAGCGGTACCTTCGCCACGCCTTGCACGGCATCAACAAACATCGGCACCCCTTGGGCTTGGGCGACGGCGTTCAGCGCCGCCACCTCCTGTACGATGCCGGTGATGGCGTTGACGGCCTGGACGATGACCAATGCCGTCTTGGCACTCAGCGAAGCGGCGAGACCTTCTGGGGTGACATGGCCTGCGTCATCGACCGTCAACTCCCGCACCGAGAAGCCTTGCCTGCGCACCAGATGATCGACAAGCTCGTACACCGACGAATGCTCCAAGGGACTGACGAGAAGCTCGCGCCGCTGGCTTCCCATCGCCAACGCTTCGATGCCCAGCTGGTTGGCCTCGGTGCCACCACTGGTGAAGAGCAACCCGTCTGCTTGGACCCCGAGTTGGCGAGCCACCTGCAGTCGCGCGTCTTGCACCAGCTGACCGGCTTCGTTGCCGACGTGATGCAGACTTTCGCTATTGGCATAAAAATGCTCGGCCACCTCCGTATACGCGGCTAGCGCTGCGGCACTCATCGGCGTCGTGGCCGCGTGATCAAAATAGATCATGACTCTTCCTCCTTAGCTCAAAGCCAACATGCGATTCAGCGCCACCTTCGCCCAGTATGCGGTCTTCTCAGCCACCGTGATCACGTTGGCGTCTCGCCCGGCACTCAGTTCATCTAACGTCCACGCCAAGTGCGGCAAGTCGATGCGATTCATCAAGACGCAGGCACAAGAATATGGGTTAAGGGACATCACTCGTTTGTCTGGGTACGACTGGATCAATCGACCCACCAGGTTGTTATCCGTCCCGACGGCGATCCGGGTGCCCGCCGCGGCGCTTTGGATGTAGTGAATGATATCACCGGTCGACCCCGAGGCATCGGCGGCTTCGACGACTTCGTGCGTACATTCAGAATGCACAATGATCTTGATGTCGGGATACTGCACACGCAGCCGCGTGATCTGGTCAACGGCGAATTGCTGGTGCACCGAACAATACCCGTTCCACAACACAATGCGATAATCACCGGGTTGGGCTAGCCGGCCCGCTTGCTGATCCCACAAGCCGATCTGTGCTTCCGGTACCCCGAGCGCCATGGCGGTGTTGCGCCCGAGGTATTGATCTGGCAAGAATAAGAGGTGCTTGGCTTGCCCCAGCGCCCAGGACACGATTTGTTTGGCATTGCCGCTGGTGACGACGATGCCACCGTGTTCGCCCACGAACGCCTTGATGGCCGCCGTCGAGTTCACATAGGTGACGGGGATGATGCTATCGCCATATTGCGCCGTCAAGCGCTGCCAAGCCGTGTTCAGCTGATAGGCGTTGGCCATATCCGCCATGGAACAGCCAGCCATCGGGTCTGGCAAGACGACGCTTTGGTTGGCGCCAGTCAAGATATCCGCCGTTTCCGCCATGAAGTGGACGCCACAGAAAACAATTTTTTGCGCGGTATGATTATTGGCGGCGATCTGGGCGAGCTTCAACGAATCGCCGGTCGCGTCTGCGAATGCCACTACCTCGTCTTTTTGATAATGATGGGCGACAAGCAATAGCCGCTCACCAAATGCGGCTTTGATGGCCTTGATCCGGGCGATCTGAGCTTCGGGAGCTTCATCATAATAGCGGTTGAACGACTGCTTTTGTTTCAATTCAGTCAATAACACGATCACGCCTCCTTCAAGTAATGTGCGCCCAGGCTCTTGGGTTCTGCCAAGGCGGCTTCAGCGATCAGCTGGCTGCACAGACATAAGTTGGCAACGGTCAGCGCCTCAGCTGACCAGGTCAACACATCGACCTGCGCATAGTTGAACTGCTGGAGCCAATCCAAAAACGCGTGCAGCTGAGCAGCCGTCCGTGCCACGCCCAGATCGGCCCAGGCGCGGTGTTGCATGGTCGCAAGCGCCGGCAAGTGCGCCACGCGCTTCGTGCTGGCCGCTAACGGTAATGCAGGCAAGGTGGCCGCCGGCAAGGCCGCAATGGCCGAAGCGGCTTTTTGGGCGCTCACCAGACAGTCGAGCAACGAATTGCTGGCCAAGCGATTGGCTCCGTGAACTCCGTTGCAGGCGACTTCCCCAACGGCCCACAGGCGTGAAAGCGATGTTTGCGCGTTGAGATCCGTCTGAACGCCGCCCATCATGAAATGCGCGCCAGGCTGGATGGGGAT
>CAKQZO010000223.1 GCA_934293835.1 uncultured Lacticaseibacillus sp.
GATTGGCGGTGACCCCCGGAAAATGCTGTTCAAAATCCTCGACCGCCGAGAGATCCAGAAACAACTGGTGCCCCTGGGCTTCCCACGCGGTGAGCCGGCGTGCCACCACATCGCGCGGCGCGAGGTCTGCGCGCGGCACCCCGGCCATGATGCGCTGGTCGTTTTCATCGACTAACACTGCTCCGGCACCGCGGATCGCTTCGGTGATCAGCCCGTAACACCGGTGGTTCAGGCTCAACAGCGTCG
The DNA here is from genome assembly GCA_934293835.1 of uncultured Lacticaseibacillus sp. Lineage (GTDB taxonomy): Bacteria > Bacillota > Bacilli > Lactobacillales > Lactobacillaceae > Lacticaseibacillus. Next base: position 247 of record CAKQZO010000223.1, read on the forward strand.
GGTGAAACTGGACGAACGCCATGTCTGCCAGCTGCACGCCAGCCCGCGCGGCTAACGCGATGCCGTCACCAGTGACGGTGGGATCGTTGGTGGTGAAATCAAACAAGTTGCCCAGCCCGCCAGTCGCCAAGACGACCGCATCTGCGGCCAAGGTTTCCTGACGCCCATCGTCCAGATGCCGCACCACGACGCCTTGACAACGCTGATCAACGACGACAAGCGCCAGTGCCTCAGTGTTCGTCTCCCAAGTCACGCGGTGCAGCAAACTCTGGACGAATCCAGTCAAGACCGCACCCGTACGATCGCCTTGGGCGTGTAAGATGCGGTGAAAACTGTGGGCGCCTTCAAGGCCAAAACTCAAGCACCCATCAGGCTGGCGATCGAATGGCATCCCTTCTTGGATCAATTGGGCCAACAATCGCGGTCCGGTCTCGACGAGCTGCTTCACGGCTTGTTCACAGTTGTGATAAACCCCGGCCTTCATCGTATCGGCCTCGTGGGCCGCCGGACTGTCACCTGGGTCCAATGCCGCGGCGATTCCCCCTTGCGCCAACATCGAGTTGCTGGCGCGTCGATCACCCTTGGTGACAATGACCACCTCACAGGTATCTTGTAATTGAGTCGCCAGGTAACATCCGGCCAACCCACCGCCTAAAATGATCACTTTTTTCATGGAAAATTGCCTCCTGCGTGCCTCACCAATGATTTAGTCAAAATTACTTTTATTCAAGCAATTAAAAAAGGTGTCCGTACACCTTGAAGCCATTTATACACTACCCTGTAAAGACACGCAACGTTTAGGTCGCAAAATCGGTAATTCAGCGGCTGTGCACAACGTTAATTGTGCGACTCTATGCTGGATGACGATGCCACCTGGCCTTTTGCGCCAAAAAAAGGCGCTACAATTTTTGGAGTTGATAGACATCTTGTCTGTCAGCTCCTTTTTCTATACCATTTATGTCTTGAGTGTTTTTGAGCACGCAAAAAGGACATCATCCTTTTCGTGTCCCGCTCAACCTTCCGAGTAAAGTAAGAAAGGAATTAAATGATGTCCCTCACTAGTCAGTCTATCCGAAATTCACTTGAAATCAAAGACCCAAATATTGTTTTCCTTGAAGATTCTCACATTCAATCCATCAAAGGTAAAGACGCCCTTGTTTATCCTGCCATCCTCACCTATATACCCGATCGTTGTGATAACTGCGGCTTCACCGATTGTATCGTTAAATATGGGACGCAAAAAACGAGGATCATTGCGCCATCCGCTGGCTTTCGACCAGCTTACATTCTTCTCAAGCGCCAACGTTACCGTTGTGAGGCTTGTTTGACGACTTTTAGCGCACACTCGCCATATGTCTGGGAGGACTGCCAGATCTCGCAACCTGTTCGCCAAATGATCCTTTCAGAGGCGATGACCAACATTTCACTCAAGGATATTGCCCGGCGCTATTTTGTCTCAGATAAGACTGTCCAACGAATCGTCGATGCCGAAGCGAAACAACACCACAACTATCAAACACAATGGTTGCCCAGCCACATGGCATTTGATGAATTCAAATCCACTGACAAGATGAGCTTTATTTGGTGTGACAGTACTTCACGAATGCTTGGCGAGATCCTTGCCCTTCGAACCAGTCGCACCTTAAAAACGTATTTTGAATCCTTCTCACTCGAAGTTCGCGCAGCGGTCAAAACGATCTCTGTGGATCTAAATGCTGGATACGTCAATCTTATTCCTAAGCTCTTTCCCAACGCTGAAATCGTGATCGACCGATTCCATATCATTCAAATGGTCAACCGTGCGGTCAACCAAATTCGAGTTCAAACCATGAAGTCCTTGGACCATAGATCCAAGAAATATAAGTTCATGAAACAAGAGTGGAAACAATTCCTGCGTCCGATGGCAAAGCTGGAGAAGACCAACACGCGTTATCACAGAAGCGTTGGTTACTATCAAACGGACTATAACTTAGTCATGGAATGTCTCGACTTAGATGACCACTTTCGCCTCGCTTATGATACCTACCAAGGCCTATTAAGGTCGCTCCAAAGCCACGATACTAGCGGCTTCGACAAAGAGCTACGTGCCTATCATCAACTTGATAACGCCATGGACACACCTATCGCCTCCCTGAAAAAGCACCGCAAAGCTGTCCTTAATGCGGTCGAGTCACCCTATTCGAATGGCTTCTTAGAAGGTATGATCTCACGCATCAAGAAAATCAAAAACACTGCATATGGTTATCGAAACTGGCGCCACTTCATCGACCGCATCAAGCTAGAACTTGCCTGGTATCAAACCAAAGACACTATCAAGGCTGCTTAACAAAAAGCACCTAGACCAATTCCGGTCTAGGCGCAGGATCAAAAATCTATCAACTCTACTTGACGAAGAGCCA
>CAKQZO010000224.1 GCA_934293835.1 uncultured Lacticaseibacillus sp.
GTTCTTCGGGCGGAAGCTCAGTCACAAGCAGTTGGACAAGATCCGTGCGCAACCCAACGCGGAATTGACTGCGGCCGTGCGCGCGCCGCAAACCGCAGTGCCGCCGGATGCGGCGACGGACACGCACACCGAGGCTTCGGTGAAAAACATGGTCAACTTGTTTCAAGGCATCGATGACGCCTTCGTTACGACGAACAATCAGACGGCGCTGTTCACCGATGGGCCCGCGTTGTTTGCGGACATGCAAGCAGAGATTCGTCAGGCCGAGCATTATGTGTACATCGAGTTTTACACGTTTTATGCTGACCAGCTCGGGGCCGAATTGTTGAACACCTTGATCGCCAAGGCGCAAGACGGGGTCGATGTCCGGGTCTTGTATGATTCCTGGGGGTCGATGGGGGCGCGCAGCGCCTTCTTCCAGCCGTTGCGCGATGCCGGAGGCTATGCCGAGCCGTTCTTGGGCATCCGCTCGAACTTGTTTGATTTCCGCTTGAACTTCCGCAATCACCGCAAGATCGTTGCCATTGACGGTTGGGTCGGCTATATTGGCGGGTTCAACGTCGGCGATCAGTATGTCGGTCGCGACAAGAAGTTCGGCTATTGGCGCGATACGCACTTGAAGCTCGAAGGTGACGGGACGCTGGCGTTGCAGCAACAGTTCATCCAAGACTGGGACGCGACCGTAACCACGCACAAGCTTGATATCAACCAGGTGCATTGGCCCAAAGACGAGCATGGCTTCGGGACGACGATGTTGCAGGTCGTCACCAGCGGGCCGACCGGGGACATGGAGCAGATCAAGCTCGGGTATTTGCGGTTGATCAACTCGGCGCGCGAACATATTTATATTCAAACCCCGTATCTGATCCCCGATGATTCGGTGCTCGACGCGTTGCGCAGCGCGATTCACGCCGGGGTCGATGTGCGCATCATGGTGCCGCACATGCCCGACCACGCCTTCGTCTATCGAGCGACGCAATATTACGCCCATCAACTCGCCCTTGATGGCGCCAAGATCTATTTTTATCAAAAAGGATTCTTGCACGCCAAGGTGATGACGATCGACGACACGATCTCGTCAGTTGGTTCGGCTAATATGGACTTTCGTAGCTTCAAGTTGAACTTCGAGGCCAACGCGTTCGTGTATAATGACAAGGTGGCCACGCAACTGCACGAGATCTTCATGGCAGATGTCGCAGACGCGACACTGGTCACACCTGAAGATTTTGCCAACATGTCGGCGTGGTTGCGCTTCAAGCAGGCGTTCTCGCGGCTGTTGTCACCGATTCTGTGACCACCACAAGGAGGAAATTCTTGAAACTGACTCGCACGCAACTGCTGCGTTATGCCGTGATCGCCGCAGTATTCTTGGTTTGTCTGGTTTATCCTAGCCAATTGTTCGCGGCCCTCAATGCCTTGTATCAAGTCGCCTTGCCGTTAGTCATCGGCGCGGCGCTAGCCTATTGCATCAACTTGTTGTGCGTACGCTTGGAGAAAATTCTCTGGCCGCATGCGACGGCCAAGCTGGCCAATAGCCTCCGGCGACCAGCGGCGATTCTGCTGGCGCTGGTGTTGATCGTTGTCATCATCGCCGGGGTGTTGCGGCTGGTGTTGCCGCAATTCATCACCGCGATCAACGGCTTCTTCTCGAGTCTCCCGGAGACGCTGAACCAGCTGAATCAGTGGCTGACCAAGTCTGATCAGGCTAGCGCGATCACCGAGTATTTGTCCAGCGCCAAGATCGACTGGACGAGCTTGCAATCGAAGGTGATGAAATACGCGAGCTCTGGGGTCTCCGGGCTATTTTCTAGCTCGATCTCGATTTTTGGGAGCGTTGCGTCTGGCGTCTTCAACTTCATCTTGGCCTTCACTTTCGCGATCTATCTGGTCAGCGGTAAAGAGCGCATCGGCGGCAAGCTCAACCGGGTGTGCAGTGCCTTCTTCCCGCAAAAGTTCATGGCGAAGTTGCGCTATTTCTTGCGGGTGGCCAATGAGATGTTCTCGAGCTTCATCGTCGGCCAGGTGACGGAAGCCTTCATCCTAGGCACGTTGTGTGCGTTGGGGATGTTGATCTTCCGCTTCCCGAATGCGGTGTCGATTGGGGCGCTGATCGGAATGACCGCGCTGATTCCGATGGTCGGGGCGTTCATCGGTGGCACGGTCGGCTTTGTGCTGATCGCCGTCAGCAGTCCGATGCAGGCCGTGTTGTTCGTCGTCTACCTTGTTTGCCTCCAGCAGATCGAAGGCAACTTGATCTATCCACGGGTCGTTGGTGGCTCGATCGGCTTGCCAGGGATCTTGGTGCTGGCCGCGATCACGGTCGGTTCTGGGCTGGGCGGCATCATCGGGATGCTGTTAGGCGTGCCGATCGCCGCGACGCTTTACCGCCTGGTGCGTAACGCCACCTGGCGCAAGGAAGGGCGTGCGGTGTCCGAAGACCAGACCCATTAAAAATCCCGGCGCTACAATTTTTGGAGTTGATAGACATCTTGTCTGTCGGCTCCTTTTTCTATACCATTTATGTTTTGAGCGGCAGATTGTCAAACTAAGTGCAACACTTTATCAAAGAAAACCTCAGATGGGCTTTTATAGTCTAAAAC